>JAHDXX010000115.1 GCA_023384025.1 Sphingomonadaceae bacterium | reverse complement strand
CAGCCTTCTTCTGATCGCAATTTCAAAGAGTCTCGCAGTTCCCACTTTTTGGCCTTAGGGTTTAAGTCTGTCTACTGCGACTACCTCGCACCTTCCAACCAGAACAAAAACATCATCTTTGATCCCTACGCTTCAGCCACACCACTTGGCGACTCAAACGGATTCAGACAAGCGACATTCCTCAGCCCAACTTCTTGGTTTTGAATTGTGGGCGTTCGTACAACCGCCACGTCACTCAATCGACCAAACCGAAATCCCCAGCTTGCGCGCCTTGTCGACCAAGTTCGCATTGATGCCATTGCCCGGACAGGCGACCAAGGCCTTGGGAAGCGCCTCGAGCATCTGATCGTTGCGGCGGAAAGGTGCCGCCTTCTTGAACCGGTCCCAGTCGGGCCGGAACGGGACGTGGGTGATTTTGCGGTTACGTGCCCAGAGCGAGGCGATGTGTTCGCCGCCGGTCGGATTGCCACCGTGGAACAGGACCATGTCGGGATATTTGGCGAGAACCTTGTCGAGCACGGCCCAGATGCGGCCATGATCCTGATAGGCAGGGCCGGAGGTGAACGCGATCCGCGTGCCGGTCGGCAGGAATGGCTCGGTTTCGGCGCGGCGCTTGGCGGAAAGGAAGTCGCGGCTGTCGATCATCGCGGCGGTCAGGGTGCGATGGTTGACCAGTGATCCGGTGCGCGGGGTCCAGGCCTTGCGGAAATGGGCTTCGAACTGGTCGGAAGCGGCCTCGCGCATGAACTCCATAGCGTTGCGGCGTTCGATCAGGCCGATGCCTTCGTTGATCAGCCGTTCGAGTTCGACCGATTTGACCTCCGAGCCATCCTGCTCGCGTTGCCCGCGCCTCTGGGCGTGTTCGTTGTCGTCGAGCTCGCGTTGGATCCGACCTTCGGCACGGTAGAAGAGGTTGGTGAGCGACCAGCACAGGTCTTCAAGATCGGGTTCGAGCCGCGTGTCGATCATGGTGGCGATGAGGGCATCGAACATGTCGCCAACAGCGCCAGTGGCGATGCGCTCGTCGGGAAGCGGCCTCGGGTCGGCTTCGTCCGAGAAGGGGCGATAGCCGTAGAGGGCGATTTCATCGAGGAGATGGGCGGTGGGGGAGACTTCGTGATCGGGTTCGAATGGCTGCGCCATGATTGCGGTCCTTGAGGGTCTGAGCCGGGCACCTCGCCCGGCCTTCCGGCGATCCCCCTGACCGGCGGCGGGGTGGCCGCACCCAGCGGGGCGCAACGCAGTGGAGCATGGCGCAGCCATTGCGGCCGCTCCGCCGCCGGTCTTCAGATCGCCCCCAACGAAGGCCGGGTGACCGGCGTGACGCATGGACCGGCCCATGCCTACGACCCTCACCCGATCCCGTGTCGGCCAAACTCAGCGATGAAGAAATCTGGCCCGGTCGGCGTCGTGCAACTGGGCGATCAGGCACTGGCCCAGCCCATCGACGCCATCGCGCTGCAGATCGTCGTTGAAGTCGCCGAGCAACGGCATGAGCGGCAGCAGGTCGATCCCTGCGGCCTGTGCCCGCTCGGTCAGGATGCCATAGGCCGCATCCCCGGCAGCATCGCGGTCGCGCGCAACATAGAGGCGGCGCAATGACAGCGGGAACAGGATGGCGGCAAGGTGGGACGATGATGTGGCAGCAGCCAGTGGCAATGTCGGCAAGGCTTCACGCACAGACAGCATGGTCTCGATGCCTTCGCCAGCGGCCATGACGTCCCCGCACTGACCGAACCGGATCGCAGCCCCGAGGATATTGCCCATCGCCCGGCGCGGAGATGCGACGGCTGCTTTCATACGGCCCGAGGGATCAAGCCATGTGCGGTGCGCACCTGTTTGCACGCCATCGTTATCGGTCACCGAGGCTATCAGTGCCGGGAATGTCCCTGGTGTTCCGGGCAGATCGTCGTCATTGGGCCGATAGTAGCAGCGCGGGTGATACCGCAGTGCGGGCAGGTCAGCGAGGTGCAGGATGCCGCGCGATTGCAGGTAGGTTGCAGCAGGCGTGCCTATGATCGGCTTCGAAGCTGCGAACAACCGCCGTGCAGCTGTCGGCGACCCTGCACGTGCGGGCGGACCGGGCGAGCGGCAACGCTCGTCGTCTGCCGATGGCGGCAATGCCAGGAAGCGCTCGGCCTCCTCGATGGTCTCGGCGAGCCGTCCATGCCGCTGGTTGAGCCGGATGAGGTCGACAAGATCGCCATGTTCGCCGGTCGCGGCATCAACCCAGTTGCCAATCGCGCCACGCCCGGTCTCGAACAGGCGGACATAGAGACTGCGCCCGGGTGTTCCGGCAACATCGCCCACCATCCAGTAGCGCCCCTCACGCCTTCCGGCGGGAAGGTAATGGCGACAAACGGCGTGGGCATTTTGCGCGAGGCGTTCCGACAGCTCCGCCGCACGAGTGGAAATCCCTCCCATCTCACGCGGCCTTCCGGTCGATAATCCGCGCCAGCGGATGGCGGGCGAACAGCCGTTCGAGCACCTGGCTTCCGGTCACCGGATCGTCGGGGACGAACAGCCGCAGCTTCCAGCTGATGATCTCGGAGAACAACCCCATGGCCTTCAGCCGGTCGACCGCATTGGGACAAAAACCGGTCAATTCGATCCGGTTCACTTGCATCAGCCGCGAACGGCGCAATTGCAGCCCATCGGCAAGATCCAGCATGGTTTGTCCCTCGCGCAGCAAGGCCATTGCCTGCGGCGGCGACAGGTCTGGCACGTCGGTGCTGGCTGTGGCGCTCGCTGCCCAAGCCGGTGACACCCTGCGCCCGACGATGCTTGTGCCATCATCAGTCTGGAGCCGGTAAACCCGGGTCGACTCCTCGGGGAGCCGCTTCCAGATCGGCAGCAGCAACCCGGTGACGATGTGCAGTTCGCTGGTCGTGAACTTGGGCACCTGGGCGATCTCGTCGGTCCAGGCAGCGGCAAAGCTGGCCTCGTCCACCTGCTCCCAGTTTGTCTCGGGAAGATGATTGAGGGCAAAGTTCAGCCGTTCCATCGGCCGGATCAGCCGGACGCGCCGTTCGACCTCGCCATCATCGAGCATGAGGCTGCGTGCCGGAAGCTGGACGGCAGCGCGTTTGGAGCGGGCATTGACCAGCAGCCGCGCTCCAGGCTCACGCAGCAGATCAAGCGCCTTCTCCAGTGGCACAGGCTGGTTGCGCTCACGCATGGCAATCGTGAGCAGACGGGTTTCGGCACCGGTGGAAGGGTGGGTGTAGATCGGCTCGCTTTGCGTGACGGTGAAACTGTCGGCGACCAGCGTTTCCAGACCCACGTCATAGGTGCCAGCGGCCATCGCGCTTTCGACCTTGGCGGCAAGCAGTTGCTCGAAAACCGTGAACAGCACGTTCTGCATCGCGATGGTCAGCGCCAGCAAACGGTTGAGGAAAGTCGTGATCGGCGGAAGATCGTCCTTCAGGCAGCCGCTGCCGTCGGTCAACGAAAGGCCGGTCATGGCCTCGAACTTCGCGAGCGAACACTGCTCGACCTTGCCTGCGTAGATCAGCAGGTAGAACTGGCGTAGCGCGTCACGAGCATATTGGCTCTCGAGATTGTCCTCGGGGCGAAACAGGCCCTGACCGCCGGTCTGGCGCTGGCCGCGGGTGATCGCGCCGAGCGTATCGAGCCGCCGGGCGATGGTCGAGAGGAAGCGTTTCTCGGCCTGAACATCGGTCGCGACCGGTCGGAACAGTGGCGGCTGCGCCTGATTGGTGCGGTTGGTGCGACCCAGCCCCTGGATCGCGGTGTCGGCCTTCCACCCGGCTTCGAGCAGGTAGTGATGTCGCAGCCGCTGGTTCCGACTGCCAAGATCGGCATGGTAGCTCCTGCCCGTGCCGCCCGCATCGGAGAAGACGAGAATGTGCTTCCTGTCCTCCATGAATCCCTGCGCCTCGGCGAGATTGGCATGGGCGGGCCGGTTCTCGACCGCGAAGCGCTCGCCTGTCTCATCAAGCTTGCGCACGATCCGTCGCGAACGCCCGGTGACCTCAGCAACCATGTCGGTGCCGAAGCGCTGGACGATCTGGTCGAGCGCGCCTTGCACTGGTTCCATCGCCGCCAGTTGCTCGATCAACCGGTCGCGTCGATGACACGCTTCGCGGCACTGGATGACATTGCCATCCCCGTCATAGGCCGGACGCGAGGCGAGGTTGCCGTCACCGTCTGTGTAGGTCTCGTGAAGCTGCGTCGGGAAACCGTGCGCGAGATAGTCGAGAACATATTCACGGGGAGTGACGTCGCACTGGATGTCGTTCCATTCGCCCGGATCGATCTCGGCGAGACGGCGCGAGAGTAGCGCTTCGCCGGTCGAGACAAGCTGGACCACGGCGGCGTGGCCATCGGCCAGCCCCTGCTCGATGGCCCGGATCAACGTCGGCGTCTTCATCGCGGTGATCAGATGGTTGAAGAAGCGCTGCTTGGCAGACTCGAATGCCGAGCGAGCGGCGGACTTGGCCTGCCGGTTCAAGGTGCCCTCGCTGCTGCTGGTGACGCCGGAGGCTTCGAGTGCCGCATCGAGGTTGTTGTGGATCACCTGAAAGGCCCCGGCATAGGCGTCATAGATGCGCACCTGGTCGGGCGTCAGCTGGTGCTCGAGCAGTTCGTATTCGACGCCTTCGTAGGACAGCGAACGTGCGGCATAAAGCCCGAGGGCTTTGAGGTCGCGCGCCAGCACTTCCATCGCCGCGACGCCGCCCGCTTCGATCGCCGCGACGAAATCGGTGCGCTTGTCGAAGGGGAAGTCCGCGCCGCCCCACAGGCCGAGCCGCTGAGCATAGGCGAGGTTTTCGACCGTGGTGGCACCGGTTGCCGAGACATAGAGCACGCGGGCATCAGGCAATGCGTGCTGGAGGCGCAGTCCGGCACGCCCCTGTTGCGAGGGCGCAGAATCGCCCCGGTCTGACTTGCCGCCACCGGCATTCTGCATGGCATGGCTCTCGTCGAATACAATGACCCCGTCGAAGTCGGTGCCCAGCCAATCGACGATCTGCTGCACCCGGGAAACCCTTCCCTCGCGCGCGTCGGAGCGTAGCGTGGCATAGGTTGTAAAAAGGATGCCCTGCTCGAGACGGATCGGAGTGCCCTGGCGGAAGCGGGCGAGCGGCTGGATCAGCAAGGGTTCCTGCCCGAGCGCACGCCAGTCGCGTTGCGCGTCTTCGAGCAATTTGTCCGATTTGGAGATCCACACCGCTCGCCTGCGGCCCTTGAGCCAGTTGTCGAGCAGCACGCCTGCGACCTGCCGCCCTTTGCCCGCGCCGGTGCCATCGCCGAGGAACCAGCCCTTGCGGAAGCGGATAGCTGTTTCGCAGTCGTCTGGCGCGGCTTCGACCTTGTCGTAGCTGGCATCGACGCTCCAGCTTCCGGCCAAATGCGCAGAATGGGCTTCGCCCGCATAGATCACGGATTCCAGCTGGGCGTCGGAGAGCAGCCCTTGCTCGACCAGCCCTTCGGGCAGGTGTGGACGATAGCTCGGCTTGGGCGGTGCGACCGGGGCCATGGCGGCGGACTGGACGAGCCGGGTCGGATGCGGCTGCACGCCAAGGATGCGCAGCGATTGCAGCGTATAGGGCTCGTAGAGTGCATCGGTCAGCTTGCCGTTGCTGGTTGCTGCCCAATCGACAGTGTCATAGTCGAGCGGAACGCCCGTTGGTTCGGTTACCGGGACGGTGGCAAGTCTGGGCTTTGCCGGAACAGCGCGCCGTGTGCTGCTAACCGACCTTGCCACCGATGAGGCAAGCGGCATCACTTCCACCGGCGCACGCGGCGGGAGGTCTTCGACCAGCATCTTCAGCAGGCTGTGCAATTCGGACGCGATCTCCCGCGAAGGCGGGAACACATCGGGATTGTCGGCAGGCAGCTTGTCGATCACCGTCAGCCGGGTCTCGAATGTTGTGCCGTGGCTGGCATAGATGCTGCCCGCAATCGGCGCGGTGAACACAACGTACGCATTCTCCTGCAAGCGGACGAAGCTGTCGTGCCATGTCGGATGGTCGGGCGCGCAATGGCTGCCCGTGATCGCGACGAGCCGTCCGCCATCAGCAAGTCGGGCCAGCGCAGAGGCAATGTGCCGAAAGGCCGCATCTGCAACGCGGGTTTCGACCCCGAGCGCGGTCGAAAAGGGCGGGTTCATCACGACGCAGCCGGGCATTATGCCGGGATCGAGCCGGTCGTCGATCTGCGCCGCGTCGTGAGCGGTGACACTCGTGCCGTCGAACAAATGCCGCAGCAGCGCGAGCCGCGTGTCGGCAACTTCGTTGAGTGCGAGGCCAGCACCCGCAAGTTCGGCCTGCATCGCCAGCAGACCTGTCCCCGCCGAAGGTTCTAGCACCAGGTCACCGGGCTGGAACTGCGCAGCGAAGCCCGCGACCCATGCCAATCCAAGCGGGGTCGAGAACTGCTGGTATTGCACCATCTCCTCGCTGCGCCGGGTCTGGCTGGGCGTGAGGCGGGCAATCCGTTCGATCAGCTTCAACCGTTCGAATGGGTCCGCAGTCTTGGCGTGAAGCGCTGGACCATAGCGCCGCAGGAACAGCAACTGCGCGACTTCGACCGCTTCATAGGCGGTCTTCCAGTCCCACGCACCGCTCGCATCGCTTGCACCAAAGGCCGATTGCATGGCTGTGCGGATGGCAGGGGCGTCGATCCGGCGACCGGCGGCGAGGTGGCCCAGCAGATCATGGGCAGCAGCGATGATGCATGCGGCAGTCTGCTCGGTGCAGGTCGAGGCGAACGGACGCGCGGCAGCGCCCGCCAGTGGCGAGTTGGTCATGGTGATTTCCTTCGATTTGAGAAAGTGCGAGGCGTGCCGCGCTCAAGCGGGCGGGATATAGGCCTCGTAGGGATTGCCGGGTGCGAGATGGCCGAACGGGGTCATCACGTAATCATCCCCCTCTTCGTCAGCGCTGCGGCCGACGGCGCAGAGCACGTAACGGGTCTCGCCGCTCGCAACCTCGGTGCATTCCATCAGCGCGAGGTCACCTGCTTCGGCGGCCTTGAGCAGCGTCTCGAAATTGGTGCGGGCATAGTCAGGGATAGCCATGGTCTGGCTCCTTGGTGAGAATAGGAAAGGAGGCTGGCGGGGCGACCGGAGCCGCCCCGCACGCCCGATCATTCGGCAGCAATCGCCATCGGGTTCTGCTCGTCCTCGTCGAAGAAGGCAGGCAGTTCGGCGACTTCACCCTCGTCCGGTTCGGCCACCAGCAGTCGCAGCGGTTCGGGCAGCCAACCGGTACCTTCGAGCAGGCGTTCGGCTTCGCGCGCCATGTCGCCCTTCTTGAGATGCTCGATCAGCACGGCAGTCGCATCACCCTTGACTTCGCGCACGGCCTCAATGATCCGGGGCTTGGTGACGCGGCCAAGATAGTTGTCGACCGTTGGCGTCCAGCCGGCTTCGGCCATGTCGAGCCCGACAATAGCGGCAAGCGCATCGGCGGCAGCGATCCGCTGATGGATGCCATGCGCCGAGGTGCGCCCATCATAGCCCCTGACCGGTTCGAACAGGGCATTGACCCCGAGCGACACACAGTGGGCCAGCAGTGCCATCTGCTCGTCCTGCGGAAGTTCGACCAGAGCATCCCACAGGGCAGCGGGTTCGTCAGGCAGCCGCTCGGCCCATTGCTCATGCCGCTCCTGAATGGCCACGCTCCACGGGGTCTCGCGCAAGTCCGGGGCGACATTGCCAAGCCAGGCCTGGGTCACCTCGATCTGCACGCAGCCGTGGGTGCCGTGCGAGCGGAACACCGACAGGCACAGCGCATGGAGCAGGGCGATGAAGGCCACTTGCGGGTTGCCCGCCAGCGCATTGCGCAGGGCGACAGTGCGGACAGCAGTGAGTTCGGACACGAGCCGGTCGGGTAGCGGGCGGATGGCGTCGTCTTCTTCGTCTGCAGCGCCTTCATCGGGTGTATGGCCACCAACGCTGATCGCCGGGCCGGACTGCTGTTCAGCACCCTCAGGGTCGACCGGAGTGTCGCCCCCTTCGACCGCAGGCTCGTCCTCGGGCCGGACATAGCCGCGATCGATCCGCAGCCGCCCGTCATGGGCGAGCGAGATGAACACCCCAGCGCGTGCCTGTTCGTCAGGATCATAGGTGACCGGCCGAATGTTGAGCGCGGTGAGTTCCTCATCGATCTCGGTCAGCCGGGCATCGACTTCGTCGGGCAGGTCGGACCCGTCCTGATATTCCTCGCCGATGGCGTCGTATTCCTCGACCAGGGCATCCAGACGCGCCTGTTCCTCGTCGGTAAGCGGAACGGTCGTGCCGGTGATCCGGCGCTTCCCGCTCTCGCAACCATAGGGCAGGTCGATGGCTGCCTCGACCCATTTCCAGCCTTCGGCACCGATCTCCTCTGCCGCCGTCGCCAGCTTGGCGTTGACCAGTTGTTCGACCAGCTCTGGGTCCTGCAGCCAGCCCTCGTTCTGCTCGGAGAACAGGTCGCGCATGACGTAGCCGCCGGCTTGCGAGTAGGCGTCGATCCCGATGAAGCGCACACGGCGGTCGCCCGCCGGAATGGCATCCTCGGTCAGCATCCGGCGGATCTGATGCGCGGAGATATAGGCCGTGTCCTTGACCTGTTCCCAGACCTGTTCCTGGCGGGCATGGTCGTTGTTGACCGTGAAGGCCATGAGCTGTTCGAGCGTCATGTCTTCCTCGCCATAGATTTCGAGCAGGCTGGGTGCGACCGATGCAAGCCGCAGGCGCTGCCGCACTGTCGAGACCGAGACGAAGAACCGCGCCGCAATGTCGTCTTCGGAAAGGCCCGCCTCGATCAGCGCGCTGAACGCGCGGAACTGGTCGAGCGGGT
Organism: Sphingomonadaceae bacterium; assembly: GCA_023384025.1. Classification (GTDB taxonomy): domain Bacteria; phylum Pseudomonadota; class Alphaproteobacteria; order Sphingomonadales; family Sphingomonadaceae; genus 34-65-8. The sequence continues at coordinate 847 of JAHDXX010000115.1, read as the reverse complement.
GCAGCCCTTCGCGCATGACATTTTCAGCGAGCGAGTCCTCTTCGGCGATGCCCGCTTCTCGCACCACGCAGGGGACCGGCTGGTCCTTCGCCATCCGCCTGGTCTTGACCAGCTGTTCGAGCGCGCGGAAGCGGCGGCCGCCGGCCGGAACCTCGAACATCCCTGTCTCCTTGCCATCCTCGTCCAGCATGGCGCGGACGTTGAGGCTCTGGAGCAGGGTGCGGCGGTAGATGTCCTCGGCGAGATCCTCGATCGAGAGACCGGCCTTGAGGCGACGCACATTCTTCTGGCTCAGCACCAGCTGCGAGAAAGGGATGTCGCGCGAGGAACTGAGCACGAGCTTGGGGACTGATTTGGACTTGGTCATGGCAATTCTCCATGACGGGCCGCCGGGAGCCTTTCTCTCGGCCTCGACCCGTCACGAAGCGAAGCGCCGCCCTCTCACTCTTGAGAAGGCAGCGCCACGCCGGAGAAACGCCGGAACGGTCCGGGGTCAGTGGACCCGGTCGAGGAGCTTCTTCGCCTTGCCCTCCATGTCGAGCCGCGCATCCTGGTGCGCCTTGTCGCGCGCCAGCGCGGTGATCCCCTGCACGAAATCGAAGATCGATTCCGGCGGACGGCCTTCCTCGGCGAGCACCCGCTCGATGATCTTGCCGGTCTCGGCCTTGGAGAAGCCCCGTCCGCGCAGGAAATCGCTGCGGTCCTCGTCGGAGCGGGCGACAATCCGCTCGCGCGCCGCCCTGATCCCGTTGATGAAGGGCTGCGGCGAGGAGTTGGCGAAGCCTTCGAGCGCCGGGGCGACCTCATGGGCAAAGCGGTTGGCGGCATATTTGCTGTGCCGGATCGA
>JAHDXX010000114.1 GCA_023384025.1 Sphingomonadaceae bacterium | reverse complement strand
AACAGCACCTTCGGCGCGATGTGGCCGGTAATGGCACCCTTCTGCTCGGCCGGGATGGCAGGCATGGTCGGCACCTGGACGAAGTTGAGGTAGTAGAGCAGGCCGATCCACACGATCCCGAAGAAGATGTGCAGCCAGCGAGCGACCGAATTGGAGTCGACCGGCGAGGATTCCGCGAAGCCGAACATGAGCGCCAGTGCCGCGATCAGGCCGACCGCGAGCACGAGGTGCAGATTACCGAAAAACTTGGCCATTGGCGTTCCCCCAGTTGTGGTTCCTGAAAGCGCCGGATAGCCCTCCCGACGCGCGGGGGAAACTGCTCACAATTGTTGATAAATGGCAAGTGCCAGGGTCAGGAAGTCGGGGGAGGAACCTCGGCCTCGGGTTCGCCGTCTTCCAGCGATAGCCCGTGCTTGAGCAGCATCGGGATCTGGCTGAAAGTGAACAGGAACGACAAGGGCATGAAAACCCAGAACTTGGCCCAGAGCCAGGATTCGAAGGTGAGCGTCGCGCGCAGAACCTCGTTGAGTGCCGCGAGGAAGAAGAAGAAGATCGCCCAGTTGCGCGACAGCTTGAGCCAGCCTTCTTCGCTCAACCCCTCGAATGCGGCTTCCAGCAGCACCTGAAGCAGCGCCTTGCCGCGCAGCCAGCCGACGATCAGGGCCATCCCGAACAACAGGTAGATCGCGGTTGGCTTGAGCTGGATGAACTGTTCGTCCTGGAGCCAGATGGTCAGCCCGCCAAAGCCGACGATCAGCGCGGTCGAGAGCAGCAGCATCGGCGAGACATGGCCGAATTTCCACTTGCTGAAGGCAAGCGCCGCCACCGCAGCGATCATGAAGGCAATAGTGCCGTAGATCACGGCTGCAATCTCGCCGAAGGTCGAATTCTCGGGCGGCTGGTAGAACTTGTAGACGCCGAGGAAGACCAGCAGCGGGCCGTAATCGACCAGGATATTGAGCCAGCCGCTCTTCGGTTTCTTCGCCTGTTCCGTCATCATGCAACCCCTGCGATAACGCGCGCGACGAGATCGGGATCGAACGGGCGCAAATCGTCAATCTTCTCGCCCACGCCGATCGCATGGATCGGCAGGCCGTATTGTTCGGCAGCCTGAACAAGCACCCCGCCGCGCGCGGTGCCGTCAAGCTTGGTCATGATCAGGCCGGTCACTCCCGCCACTTCGCGGAAGACGTCGATCTGGCTCAACGCGTTCTGCCCGTTGGTGGCGTCGAGCACCAGCACCACGTCGTGCGGTGCCTCGGGATTGAGGCGGCCGAGCACTTTCCTGATCTTTGCCAGTTCGTCCATCAGCTCGCGTTTGTTCTGCAAGCGCCCGGCGGTATCGACGATCAGCACATCGGTGCCAACATCGGTCGCGGCCTTGACCGCGTCGAACACGATCGAGGCCGGATCGCCACCTTCCGGGCCGCGAATGATCGGCACTCCGACCCGTTCCGCCCAGGTGGCGAGCTGGCCAATGGCGGCGGCGCGGAAAGTGTCGCCGGCGGCCAGCATCACCGCATAGTCCTGTTCCTGGAACAGGTGTGCCAGCTTGGCGATGGTGGTGGTCTTGCCGCTGCCGTTGACGCCGATCACCAGCAGCACTTGCGGGCGGGGGAAGGCGGTCACTTCCAGCGGGCGGGCGACCGGGCGCAGGATTGCCGCGATCTCCTCCGCCACGGCTTCCTTCAGTTCTTGCTGGCTGATTTCCAGGCCAAAGCGCTTTTCCCGCAGCCGTTCGCGGATGCGCCGGGCCGCCCCCGGGCCGAGGTCGGACATGATCAGCGCGTCCTCGACTTCGTCGAGCGTTGCATCGTCCAGCTTGGCCGTGGTGACAGCCGCCGTGAGGTTTTCGCTCAGGCGTTCGGAAGTCTTGCGGAAACCTCCGAACAGCCGCTGCGCCCAGCTTTGCTTCTCGCTCATGCCAACAGGCCCTGTTCAATTCCGGTAGGAGTAATGGTGACGATCGAGCCCGCGGCGGTTCCCTGCGGCACGGCAACGCGGGCATATTCGGGCGAGTAACCGGTGCCGTCCTTTTCCGCCAGTACCGCGAGCGGCTTGCCCAGCAGCCCGCCGAGCCATTGCGCCCTCTGCAGCGCGACGGCCGCGCGCAGTTCAGCCGCGCGGTGGCGGATGGTGTTAGCAGGCAACTGGGGCATCCGTGCCGCAGGAGTGCCGGGGCGGGGCGAGTAAGGGAAGACATGGCCGTGGACCACGCCAAGCTCAGCGATGATCGACAGATTCTCGCGATGATGCGTGTCGCTCTCGGTCGGGAATCCGGCGATCAGGTCGGCGCCGATTGCGATGTCCGGTCGCCGTTGGCGCAGATCCCGCACCAGCCGCAGCGCATCGGCGCGCAAGTGGCGCCGCTTCATCCGCTTGAGGATCAGGTCCGACCCATGCTGCAGCGACAGGTGGACATGCGGCATGACCCGTTTCTCGCCCGCCAGCAATTCGAACAGGAGCGGGTCGATCTCGATCCCGTCGACCGATGAGAGGCGCAGGCGCGGCAGCTCAGGGAAGGAATCGAGCAGCGCAGCAACCAGCTGGCCGAGCCGCTGGCCCGTTTCCAGATCGCTGCCCCAACTGGTCAGATCGACCCCGGTCAGCACCACTTCCTGCGCGCCATTATCAAGGCTGCGGGCGACTTCGCGCCGGACATCATCAACCGTCAGCGAGCGGCTCGCGCCTCGTCCCTGCGGAATGACGCAGAACGTGCAGGCGTGGTCGCACCCGTTCTGCACCGGGATGAACGCGCGGGTATGCCGGCGCGGCGCAGGAATGGATGCGCGAGCGACATTCCATGCCCGCGGGTCGAGCTTGTCGGCATTGGCAATCAGACCGTCGACCTCGGGCATAAGCGCGATCTGGTCGCGTTCGATATCAGCTGCGCAGCCGGTTACCAGCAGGCGGGCACCGGGATGGTCGCGCCGGGCCTTGCGGATCGCCTGGCGGGTCTGGCGCACGGCCTCGGCCGTCACGGCGCAGCTGTTCACCACCACCAGTTCGCGTTCCTGCGCCAGCAGATCACGCATGCGCGCGCTTTCTGCCAGATTCAGCCGGCACCCGAGCGAGATCACCTGCGCTGCCGTCATGCTCAAGCGAAGGCTTCCCACGCAAAGCTGCCCCGGAAGCTTTCCGTCGCGGGGCCGGTCATCAGGACCGGGCCACCATGTCCGTCCCATTCGACGGTCAGGTCGCCGCCGGGCAAGGACACTGTGACAGGCGAGGTGGCGTGCTTCTGCCGGATTGCCGCTACAGCGGTGGCGCAAGCCCCGGTGCCGCAGGCCAGCGTCAGCCCCGCACCGCGCTCCCACACGCGCAGGCGGATGCCGTGCTCGGTAACGGTGGCGACATTGACGTTGATCCGCTCGGGGAAGGCAGCATCATGTTCGATCAGCGGGCCCAGCTCGTCGAGCGCGACAGCGTCGGTATCGGGCACGAAGAACACTACGTGCGGATTGCCGACATTGATCGCCATGCCGGCTTCAAGCGGCCCCCATGACAACGGCAAGGCGGCCGTATCCATCGCGAATGCGAGCGGGATCTCCTGCCACCCGAACCGGGGAACACCCATGTCCACCCGGGCCCCGCCGGACACCGGCTCAAGCGCGATTATCCCCCCGCCAGTTTCAACGCTTGCCGGTGCGCCATGGAGCATCGCGACCGCGCGGCTGGCATTCCCACAGGCGCCGACTTCACTACCGTCTGCGTTGAAGATGCGCATGCGAAAATCGGCACGTGCAGAAGGTTCCAGCACAATCAACTGGTCGCAGCCGATCCCGGTGTGCCGGTTGGCCAGACGGGCCGCGACTGGCGGTGTCATTTCCGGCAATTCGCCAGTGCGCCGGTCGATCACGACGAAATCGTTGCCCAGACCGTGCATCTTGATGAAAGGGACGCGCATTGCGCACCGGCACTTAGGGGCGCTGGCGCCTCACGTCCAGTAACCGGCGCGTGGGTCAGGCCTGCATGCGGCGGATTTGTGGCTCTGCTGTTTCTGTCGCAGGCGCTTCGATATCCGTATTAACCGCCAGCAAGCCCAGCGCCGCGAGGCGGCTGCGCACCGCGCTCGCCGGTTCCGGCCTGCCGAAGTGGTAGCCTTGCGCTTTCAGGTGCTCGAACCGCCGGAGCGCGTCGAGGATGATCTCGTCCTCTACCCCTTCTGCGGTTACCGGCATGGACAGGCCATCGCCGAGACGGATGATAGCATCGACAATCTTTGCACCTGACCCGTCTTCGCGCAGCTCGCTGACGAAACTGCGGTCGATCTTGAGCCGGTCAAACGGCAGGCTGCGCAGCTGCGCGAGGCTGGAATAGCCAGTCCCGAAGTCGTCGAGGCTGATCCTGACTCCCTGGTTGCGCAAGCTGGCGATCATGGAACGAACCAGCCCGACATTCTCGAGCAGGGCGTTCTCGGTTATCTCGACATCAAGCCGTTCAGGCGGGAAGTTGTGCTCCACCAGCAGTTTCAGCAGCTTTTGCGAAAACCACGGGTCGCGCAGCTGGAAAGGCGAGATGTTCACCGAGAGGGTGAGCGACGGGTCCCAGTCTTTCGCGTCGTCCAGCGCCTTGCCGATCACCTGAAACGAGAGATCGGCAATCAGGCCCATCTCTTCGGCAACGGGGATGAATGCAGCCGGTCCGGTGCCGAGCATGTCGGGGTTGTCCCACCGGGCAAGCATTTCGAAGCCGGTCAGGCGGCCGCTCTTCAGGTCAACCTGCTGTTCGTAGAAAGGAATGAACTCGTCCCGTTCGAGACCGCGACGAATGCCCTGCTCGAGCTTCTGGCGCAGGCGCAGCGCATTCTCGAGCGAGGGTTCAAACCAGCAGCACCGGTTCTTTCCGATCTTCTTGGCGTGATACATCGCCACGTCGGCATTGTGCATCAGCGTGGTGGAAGAGGTCACTTCCTCGTCACTGTGGGCGATGCCGATGGACACAGTGATTTCCACCGGATGGTCATCCATCCAGACGGGTGTTGAAACTTTCTCCACCAGCCGCGCAGCGAACGTGCTGACGCTATCTTCCCCTGTGCCATTCCACGGGATGAGGCAGGCAAATTCGTCGCCACCAAGGCGGGCCAATATGCCGTCGCGCGGCAGCAAGGCCCCGATCCGTTCGGCAACGGTGGTCAGCAACCGGTCACCATTCGAGTGGCCGTAGTAGTCGTTGACCTGCTTGAAGTTGTCGAGATCGATCATGAGGAAGGCGACACTGCCGTCGACTTCGTGTTGCCGGGCGATCAGCCGGTCAGCTTCGTCAGCGATGCTGCGGCGGTTCAGGCAGCCGGTCAGGGGGTCGGTTTCTGCCAGTTCGCGGGCCAGTTCCTCCGCCTGCCTGCGCTCGTCGATTTCTCCGAGCAGTTCCTTGTAACGGCGCCAGCCGAAGATGATCAGTGCAATGTTGAGCAGAACCGCGTTGATCAGAAGCGAACTCGGCCCGCTCCCCACGCCGGCCCAGCTGCGCATGATTTGCGGCAGGACTGTGCCGCCAGTGCCGACGAACATGATGATCGCCGCAGCAGCAATGCCGAGAGCGACGACATCACGGTCGGCACTTACCTTGCGGTCAGGTTTTCTGCTGCTCTGCCGTCCCATTCCTGTCATGCCCCGCGCAGGTCTGATTGTGGCGACCCTGCCATCGGCGTTTTGCACAGGTGCTTGAACAACCGGTTAATTGCCTGCCAAGGGGGGCTGCCCCGATTCATGCAGGAGATACCGCTGTGCCGCGCTACTGGCTGATGAAGTCCGAACCCGATGTCTACAGCTGGGATGATCTGGTTGCCGAAGGGGAGGGAACCTGGGACGGGGTTCGCAACCATCGGGCGAAGAACAACCTGGCGGCGATGCAGGTGGGCGAACAGGCGTTCTTCTACCATTCGAACATCGGTCTGGAGATTGTCGGCATTGCCGAGATTTCCGTCACCGGCATCACCGATCCGACCGACCCGGAGGGCAAGTGGGCTGCGGTCAAGGTCAAGCCAGTGCGCAAGCTGGCGCGACCCGTCACACTGAAGCAGGTCAAGGCCGAGCCACGCCTCGAAACCATGGAGCTGATCCGGCTTTCCCGTCTCTCGGTGAGCGAAGTCATGCCCGAGGAATGGCAGGTGGTGCTGGAAATGGCCGGGGAATAACCCGGGCCTGCCCGATCTGTGCCAGCATGTGACAGTGCGGTTTCGGGCGGTGCGGCATGGTTAGGAACGCGTTAACGCGGCGTCATGAGACGCGCACTGGTCCTGACCGACGAAACCGCCCGGCACCCGTTCCTGGCATCGCTCCCGCCGCATGTCCGCAGCGGGGAAGTGCCGAAATCGGCGCGCCCGCGGTGGCGGCTGACGGGAGCCGATGTGCGCGGGTTCTTTACCGCCTACCTTGCCAGCCTGGCGGTGATCGCGGTCTTCATCGCCTGATCAGGCAGGCTGGAGCGCCGCTCGCTCCGCCGCCAGCAGGCGCTTGCCGAGCCAGGCAGAGACGAGGCACATCGCCGCGCTGAGCAATACTTGCTCGGTAATCTCTATGCCGATCGCATTAAGAGCCATGGCCATCAGCGAACCGCCGACCATGGCTCCTGAATTCACGATATTGTTGGCCGCGATCGTGCGCGAGGCCCGCTCCGGCGCGACCCGGGTGGTCAGGAAAGCGTAGAGCGGGACCACGAACATTCCCCCCGCAACCGCAATGCCGAGAAGGCACAGCAGCAGAACGCTCGCCATGGGCCACGACAGGAACCCGCCCACGTCGAGCAGTTCGGCAGGCTGGTCCATCTGCCACAAGCGGCAGACCAGATAGAACGCCACCACGAACAGGCCCATCATGATGACCGAAGCCGGGGCATAGCGCGCGGAGACCGTGCCCTTGAGCAGCGCGTTCACTGCCACTGATCCGATTGCGACCCCGACCGAGAACACCACCAGAAACAGGCTCGCAACTTCCTTGCTGGCCATGATCACGTTCTTTGCCAGCGGTGGAAACTGGATGAACAGCACTGCGCCGATGGTCCAGAAGAAGCTGATGGCGAGGATGGCATACCATACCTCGCGGCTTTGCGTGGTCTCCCGCACCAGCGCGGCCGAAGCGCGCAGGATGTGCCAATCGAGCGGCTCCGGATCGGCGAGCGGTGGAGCCGGGGGGATTTGCCGGCTTGATAGGTAGCCGAGCACGCTGATCCCGATGATGGCTGCGGCAGCCCACTCGACCGGGATCCACCCGGCAAGGATCGTGCCGCCGAGGATGGCGATATAGGTCCCGGCCTCGACCAGCCCTGTCCCGGCCAGCACTTCCTCGCGTTTGAGGTGCTGCGGCAGGATCGCGTACTTGATCGGTCCGAGGAAAGTCGATTGCACCCCGGTCAGGAAGAGTGCGGTGAGCAGCAGCGGGATCGCCACTGTATCGACTGCGATGCCTTTCCACGCCAGGTAAAGCCCGCACGCACCAATCACCATCAGCACGATTTCGAGCAGCTTTACCGCCCGTATGACGGCAGCCTTGTCGCGCATGTCCGCAAGTTGCCCGGCCAGCGCAGACAGGATGAAGAACGGCAGGATGAACAGGCCCGAGGCGACGGCGCTGAACATCCCCTCTGCCTCTTCCGAATTGTAGAGGGTGTAGACGACAAACAGCACCATCGCATTCTTGTAGAGGTTGTCGTTGAATGCGTTGAACAGCTGGGTGACGAACAGCGGCAGGAAAGTGCGCTGTCGCAGCAGGTGCGTGGACGTGGTCATGCCAGTGCTGGTGCCTCTCCCGGGGATCCGCGCTGGTGTAGCGCCATTGCCGTGGCGCACAAGGGCGCAAGGCGGCTTTTGCAATCCGGTCAAACTGGCTAGGGAGAACCGTGATGCTCACCTTGCCGAACATCCTGACCCTGTCGCGCATCGTTGCGCTGCCGTTCCTGGTCGCGCTGCTGTGGTGGCCGGACTGGGAGACAGGATACATGATTGCGTTCGCGCTCTACTGCGCGATGGGGATCACCGATTACTTCGACGGCTATCTCGCCCGCAGCAGCGGGACGGTGTCGAAGCTGGGCGTCTTCCTCGATCCGATCGCGGACAAGATCATGGTCGCCTCGGTCATCCTGGTGCTGACCGCGCAGGGCGTGCTGACCGGGCCCTATGTCGGCGAGCTGCATGTGATTGCCGGGCTCATCATCCTCGCCCGCGAGATCGCGGTGTCCGGCCTGCGCGAGTTCCTTGGCGGGCTCCAGGTCTCGGTCCCGGTGTCGAAGCTGGCCAAGTGGAAGACGACCTTCCAGCTGGTCTGCCTCGGGGCGCTGATCCTCGGGCAGGCGCTGCCGGGCTGGACGATGACGCTGGGCACGATCGAGGCCAATGTCCCGCACACTGTCGGCCTCACCACCCTGTGGGCGGCGGCGGCGCTGACGCTGGTGACCGGGTGGGACTACCTGCGCGTCGGCCTCAAGCACATGGACTGACTAACTAGTCGAGCCGTCCCGCGCCGGCGTGGAGCATCTCGACCAGCGGAATGCCGAACCGGTCGCGCGGGTCGTGGCGGTCGAACTCCTCGTCGTCATAGCCGAACTGCTCGACCACCCGGGGATGCAGCGCCTGCTCGAACTTGATCCCGGCGTTCTTGCCGATTCGCCATGCGACCCGACCGCTGACCTCGATCCTTTCGCGCAGGACAAGGGCGACTTCGGCCCCTTGCGTGAGCAGCTTGCTGCCGCTTTCGATCATGCATCCGCCGCACGAGAGGTTGTACAGCGCGACCTTGCCGCGTTTGCCACCGACTGCGCAGTCGATCATCTCGTCCGTCTTGAACCGGTTGAAGGCGCGCATTGCCCGTTCCCTGTCTCTTGCTACCCGATGCACTCCTTATCCCGGTATTTACCAACAATTGGTGAAGCCGGACTGCCTCACCCGGCGCGCAGCTCCTGCGCCAGCAGTTCGAACTCCGGCCCGCGGGGCGAGTTCTTGCGCCAGATCAGCGCAATCTCGCGGCTCGCCGCCTTGGCCTTGAGCGGGCGCGCGACCACGTTGGTGCCATTGAGGATCCCCGCATCGAGCGCCATCTGCGGCAGCATGGTGAGGCCGAGGTCGTTGTCGACCATCTGCACCAGCGTGTGCAGCGAAGTGCCGATCATCGCCGCCGACGCGCGCAGCTCGGGCCGGTTGCACGCCGCCAGCGCGTGCTCCTTGAGGCAATGCCCGTCTTCCAGCAACAGCAGGCGTCCGCCTTCGCTCAGGCTGTCCATCATCGCGGGCGGCACGCTGTCGGGCGGATCGCGCGGGTCGTCCTTGGGGAAGGCGACCAGCAGCGGATCGTCCGCGATGTGCGCCATCTCCACCTCGCCGGTGGCATAGGGCAGGGCGAGCAGCACGCAGTCGACCCGCCCGTGATGCAGGCTCTCGACCGCGTCGTGGCTGGTCTCCTCGCGCAGGAACAGCCTGAGGTCGGGGCGCTCGCGCCGCAGGCGCGGCAGGATGCGCGGCAGCATGAACGGGGCAATGGTCGGGATCACGCTCATCCGCACTGTGCCGGTCAGTGGTTTGCCGCTTGCCTGGACGAGCTCGGCGAGCTCCTCCGCCTCGCGCAGCAGCCGGTGCGCCTTGGCCACCACCTGGTTGCCGAGCGGGGTGAACCGCACCACCCGGCGACTGCGCTCGACCAGCGTCACTCCGAGCAGCGTCTCCAGCTCGCGAATGCCTGCCGAGAG
>JAHDXX010000113.1 GCA_023384025.1 Sphingomonadaceae bacterium | reverse complement strand
TCGGGTGCGGGACCAAATGGCAGCGGCGTTTCCATGCTCGACTGGCTCCGCGCCCCTGCCCAAGGTTTCGGGCGGAACGACATCCGATTGATGCAAGCTCGCATCGTCGCACTTCAGGGCCTTGGTGCCGAGAGGCTGGCCTTGCCCAATTTGACGCTGGACCGAATACGCAATCACGCTGCGCGTATAGCGCGTCGCAAGGCGGCGACCTTGTCGCGCCTTCCGGAACCTCGCCGCACGGTCGAGATCGGCTGCTGGTTGAGGCTGCAATTGCTGGAAGCAACGGACGCAGTTCTCATGCAGACGAGCCGGCGAATTGGGCAACTGTGGAGCCAGGCACGAGATGCCGTCGAAGCGCGTGCGCTCGATGAGCTGAAACTCTATCGTTCAAGCTTCGGGATAATGGTCGGCGCGCTCGACAATCGCGAGTTGAGCGATGCCGAATTCCGCGAGGTTGCATCACGCGCGATGCAACCTTTGCGGACATTGCCTGCGACGAAAGGACGGGCGGCCGCCATTCGCGTCCAGATGGGTGAGGAGCCTTCCCGCTTGCGCGCCCTCATGCAGCAGGTCAGCATATTGCCGATCGATGTCCCGGCCGATCATCCACTCAAGAGTGCTCTCGCCACGCTTGCCGACAAGTATGCCAATCGTGACACAGAGTTGCGGGAATGGGAGCTCGAGCCATTCTTGCGGGCTCCGTCCGGTGCCGCACTTTCGGTCGGCAGCACAAATCAGCGGTTCGCGGCTTTTGAGGTGGCAACCGCGATGCTGCTGAAGCGCGCCTTGCGCAACGGAACTGCCAGCGCTCGTCACAGTATCCACCATCGCAGCGTTGCCGATCAGTTGATGCCCGCATCAATCTGGGCGAATTCCAAAACCCAGGCGTTGCGGAACAACGGCTGGCCGACAACGATTGAAGCTTACCTGCGTCGATTCAAGGAACCGCTTGCACTTCGGATGGAGATGTTGGCCGAGGCCGTCTCCGATGACGAAATTGGTGTGGCAGACGGCCGATTTCAGGTTCCGCGGCTCCCACCTGTATTGAAGGATCCGGCTGTCGATGCAACGCGGTCCGACATGTTCGGGCGGATTGGCAGCGTTCAACTCCCTGACGTTATGGTCTCGATCGATGAGCAAACACGCTTTTCCGGCGTGCTGTTGGGTCGGGACGCTGCCCGCCGTTCCGAACTGGAGACGCTCTACGCCGCGTTGCTGGCGCTGGGAACGGACAAGACCGCCGCTGACATGGCCCGGATGATGGACGGCGTGAGCGATGACCGCATCGAGTTGATGATGCGCACGTTGGAAGAGAACGGGCAGTTCCGGACAGCAAGTGATCGGGTCGCCGCCGCAATGCTGGCGCATCCCATTGCTCGTCTGTGGGGTACTGGCGTTGTGGCTTCTGCCGACATGATGAGTATGGATGCCACGCGCCATCTCTGGCTTGCCAGGATTGAACCGCGCCGACGTACACCGGCAGTGGGCACTTACACGCATGTCGTCGATCAATGGGCGATCATCTACGATCAGCCAGTACTGCTCAATCTCAGGCAGGCGGGCGTTGCGATCGAAGGCGCGCTCAATCAGAAGGTGTGCGAGCTACAAAGGCTCGCGGTCGATACGCATGGCTTTACCCATTTCGCCATGGCAGCGGCAAAGCTCCTCGGATTTGATCTGGCTCCGCGGCTCGCCGATCTGGCGACCAGGAAATTGTACCTGCCCCACGACGTGGCTGTTCCTCGAAGTCTGGAGCCTCTGGTTGTCCGCGTCAAAATCTCACGGCTTGCGAAGGAGGGCTGGGACGGCTTGCTTCATGTAATCATGTCGCTCAAGTCTGGTCACAGTTCGGCTGCTACCATCATCGATCGACATGGAAGTGCCGCACGAGGCACGGCAACGTACGAAGCCGGCACCTTGCTGGGCAAAGTCCTGCGCAGCCTGTTTCTGCTCGACTACCTGGTAAAGCCCGAATTTCGCCGCGAGGTGCATCGCAATCTGTCGCAGGGAGAATCCGTGCACCAGCTGCAAAGGGCAATCCTGGCGGGCAGGATCGAGGCCAAACACGGGCGCAAGGTCAGCGAGATTGCTGCCGTTTCAGGAGCACTGACCTTGCTGACAAACATTGTCATGGCCTGGAACACCGCAGCCATGCAGCAGGCCGCCGATGCCAATCCAGGCCGATATCCTCCCGAACATCTCGCCCGCATTGCACCCGTCGCGTTCCGCCACGTCAACATGCACGGGAAACTCTATTTCCCGATCCGAGAGCGTGGGAGTCTGCGGCTCGATACGGCGCAATAACCTGAATGGGGCACCGGCGCATTGATTTACAAACGAAATCTCGGAAGTTAGAATTTTATCATGCTGAATTAACGCCGTTTTCCTACCGCTACTTTTGGCGAAACCGATACGGGAACCCCACTTCGGGAAAGCACCGGCACCCTTCGCCAAGCGCGTGTTCGGCATGCCGGGCGATTTGGTCATACGCGACGGGTCCGTGGTGCGGATTGAGGGACGCGAGGTCGCAAGGCTCAAGGCCGTCAGCAAGCGCGGCGAAAAGCTCGTGCCCGGACCGGTGGGGCGCATCCCCGGGCATTGCTATTACCTTGGCACCGCGCATGCCGACGGCTTCGACAGCCGCTATGCCGATGTGGGCTTTGTCTGCCAGGACAGGATCGTCGGCACCGGGGACTCGGTGCTGTGAGCCCGCGCTGTCGCCTTGTGCTCGGTATGGGACTTGCCCTGTCCGCAGGCTGGCCCGCAATCTCGATGGTGCAGGCCGCCGACCATGGCCAGTTGGGCCAGACCTTCCCGATCATCGAGGAAGACCTGCTTGCTACCATCGAAACGCGGCTGAGGACGCTCGAAGCCTCGGGCCAGATCGACGACCTGCAACGCCGGATGCTGCAGCAGGCGACGATGAGCGTGCGGCGACCGAAGCCGGTTGCGGGACTCTCGGCGGCGAGCGAGCGACGGCAATGGCTGTTCGATCCCTCGATCGTGCTCGAGGCCGACATCCGCGACGACAAGAACAATCTGATCGCCGCGCGCGGCACGCGGGTCAATCCGCTCGACCATGTCGCGCTCGGCCAGGACCTGGTCTTCGTCGATGGCACGGTTCCGGCGCAGATTGACTGGGCCGTGCGCGAGCATAGCGCCAAGGCAGCCAAGATCATCTTCGTTGCCGGATCGCCGTTCGACAAGATGAAGCCGCACCAGCGCCGGTTCTGGTTTGACCAGGGCGGGCGGCTGACGGCGCGTTTCGGCATCCGCCATACGCCTGCGGTGGTCACATCGGCGGGCAAGGCGCTTCGGATCACCGAAGTCCCGCTTGGGGTCAAAGGCGGCACCACATGACCCCTCCGCTGCTCGCCTTCATGGCAACACCGATGGCTGCCCCGGAGACCCCATGGCTGAGACGCCTGCGCTTGGCATGGGTTCTGCTCTGCGCGGCGCTCATTCTCGCCGCGGCCCTAAATCCGGCAAGCGTCAGCCGCTTTGGGCCCCTGGGCGCATTGCCGGCGCTGCTGCTTCTCATCGCAATGCCCGTCGTGGGCCTGGTCTACTGGCGCGCGAAGACAAAGGCCGATGCCGCCTGGAACCGGTCCGATCACCCGAAAGGCGAGGCATGATGCGGCTGCCGCGCTCCATTGTCGCTCTGTTCGCCGTACTGGCGCTTACCACCCTCGGCGCCGCACCCGCGCGCGCCTCGGTCACCTGCCATGGCAAGTTCGTCAATCCGATCACCGACGTGTGCTGGTCGTGCCTGTTCCCGCTCTCGATCGGCGGGCTTGCGATCTGGAAAGGCTCGCGGCCCGATCCCAAAAACCCCTCGTTTCCCTTGTGCGCCTGCGGCTCGCCGATCCCGCGCATCGGCATCTCGGTGGGATTCTGGGAACCGGTACGGCTCGTCGATGTCACCAACAAGGCCTGGTGTTTTCCCAACCTTGGCGGCATCCGCCTCAACCCCGGCTTCGATATCGGCAACGGCCATGTCCAGGGTCGCAGCCAGATCGGCGGCAAGACACAGAACTCCTCGCAGTGGCAAGCCCACTACTATGTCTATCCGCTGCTCTACTGGATGGAGATCCTCACCGACTTCCTCTGCTTCGAGCAGACCACGTTCGATGTCGCCTATGTAACCGAACTCGATCCGCTCTGGCAGGATTCCGCGCTCACCTCGATCATCAATCCCGAAGTCGCGCTTTTCGCCAATCCGGTCGCTACCGCCGCGTGCGCCGCCGACTGCGTGGCGGCAACCGCGCGGCTTCCGATCGACCAGATGTTCTGGTGCGCGGGCTGCAACGGGGGGATGTATCCGCTGAACGGCCATGTCGCCGCGCATGTCACGCCCGTCCAGGCTTCGCGGCTTGTGGCCGAACGCATGCTCTACAAGATGCACCGCGAAGCGCTTGCCTGGGGGACGATGGGGTCCAAGGCACTGTGCCACAAGTACCTCATGCCGGTGATGCGCAAGCAGCAGTACCGGCTGCAGATGACCAACCCGATCCCGACCGTCAAAGGCCGCTACGCCTGCGCGCCGATCGGAGCGACCACGATCATTCCCCACACAGGCAAGTCCTTCCCGGTCAAGGGCGAGGATTTCGGCTACCTTGTGTGGCGCAAACGCAATTGTTGTGCATTATGAACAAGTTATGCCACCTTATCGGAGTCTTCCGCACCTCCAGTCTGGCCGCTGTCGCTGCCTTTCTGGTGCTTGCCGGGATATCGGCGGGCCTGGCGCGAACCGCCGCGCAAACGGTTGAGGGCCTGGATCTGGATGCCATCAAGGCGCGCGCCGGGGAGCAGACCAGCGAGGCACAGGACTTCGTCGATGCGCTGGCCGGCCGCGAAGCCCCGCATGCGCGCGATGCCGAGGAATTGCGCGACGAAGCCATGGCCGCGATGCAGGGCATCGATCCCGCCAGCCTGCCCAAAGGGCCTGCAGGTCCGGTCGATTTCGATGCCATTCTTGAAGGCGCGGCTGCCAATGCCAGCGCGCCAATGGGCGAGGGGCCGCTGTTCGTGGTCTTTGCCAGCCTCTCGATGCCCGAAGCCTCGCTCTCGCGCCTGATCGCGGATACCAGCGCGGCAGGCGGCGTGGTGGTCTTTCGCGGATTTCCCAAAGGCAGCACGCGGGCGTTCGCCGAGGGACTGAAGCGTGTCGTTACCGACGAGCGGCAGGAAGCGCATATCGCTATCGACCCGCGCCTGTTTCGCGCGTTCTCCATCAATGCCGCGCCGACCTTTGTCGTTGCGAGCCGCGCCTATGCGCTGTGCGACGGGTTCGATTGCACCTCTGCCGTTCCCGATCACGACCGCATGAGCGGCAATGTCAGCGTCGACTATGCGCTCGAACGCTTTGCGCAAGGGCGCGGGCCCGGTGCCGGGGTGGCGGGAATCGCGCTTGCCAACCTGCGCAAGGCGAAGTGACATGGCAGGGGCGGTGCAACCATCTGGCCGGACGCGCCCGCTGATCGCGGGCCTGATGCTCGCCTGCCTGCTCGTCGCTGCCAGTCCGGCGCAGGCCCAGGTCACTATCCCGCCGCCCGACGATCTGATCGAGGAGCTGCCGGTGCTGCCTCCCGCCGGCGAGCTGCCCTTGCCGCAACCCCTGCCGCCGCCGCCTCCCGCGCCTGTTTCGATGACGCCGGAGCAGGCTAAAGCCGAAGCCCGCGCCGCGGGATCGGCGCTGCGCGAGAGCTACCAGGACCTGACGCAGGCAGCGGGTGCTGCAGCGCAGGTGCCGGGCTATGATGCCACCTATCCCGGGCTCACGCAGTACTACGACAATCCCGGCGAGATGTATGCCGCCGGAGCGGCGCAAGGCTACAACAGCGAGGCCTATCGCACGGCCAATTCGACGTCGCGCCCGGTGGTCGATGTCACCCGAGGCGACATGGCGCGCGCCACCACGATCGAAGCTGACCCGGACGCTTATCTCGACGGAGTAAGCGCGGACGGTTCGACCGGGGACTGCACCCCGCTGCCGCCCGGTCCGGGCACTCCCAACAGCGCCGAATGGACCTGCCATGTGGGCTCGCAGGTCATCGAGGAGGCCAAAAGCTGTACCAGCAATCTTGTCGTGAGCGAGTGGAGCGCGCTGACCTACCAGTACCTTTGCGCAATTTCGGGCACATTCAATGGCTGCACCGCGCTTGCCGGCAATGGCCAGTGCCGGCGCACCGCTACCTATCCCATCCCCGGTTACGCGATCACAATCGACTACTACGATTGCAATTCGGCTGTCAGCGATCCCAATATCACGCTGCTGGGGACCGTTCCCGCCGCGGCACCGCCCGGCGCCTTCGAGGTCGTCAGCAATATCTATCGCTGCAACACCGATGGACTGGACGCCGCGTTCACCTACGATCCGGTCACCGGATTTCCACTCGAATACGTCACCGGGCTCCAGCAATGCGGCACGATCGGTTCGCAGCAATCCTGCACCCGCACGACGGCAGGTGTTGCAGGCCTTGCAGAGCGCGACTTGTGCAAGACCTGGGACTTTATCGGCGATCCCTTGAATGGCGGATATCTGACCTGCATCGAGCCCGCCGCGCCCGAGCAGGTCTGGTCGTGCGGTGCAAGCATCGCAGGATACACGCCGGAAATCTCGACCTCGAAATGGTTCACCGAGAGCTGGACCACATCGGGCTGTCCCAACGATCCGGTGGCCTGCGAGCTCAAAAGCGAGGTCTGCACCGCGCCGAACCAGACCCGCACGATTGCGGGCGTCCAGGTGACGCGGCCATGCTGGCAGAAGAACCGCTCATACCTGTGCCAGAGGATTGTCGGCGGCGCCAACGATTGCGCCAGCCTCGAGGCCAATAGCTCTTGCTCGCTCGCGCGCGAGACCTGCCTTGACGATCCGCCCGGCACGGGTGGTGCGTGCGGCGTGACCGAGCGGACCTATTCCTGCCCGATCCCCGGCACCACGCCCGAGCCGGTACAATACATCTGCGGCGGCGACGTCTATTGCCTCAACGGCGAGTGCGAGACCATCGAGCGCGAGGCTTCGGATGAGTTCAAGGACGCGGTCGTGGCCTTGAACGCGCTTGGCCAGGCCAGTGCCGAGTTCGACGAAGCGACATTGACGCTGTTCAGGGGCACGCGCGAGACCTGCTCGCACAAACTCTTCGGGCTCTCGAACTGCTGCTCGGGAAGCGGCGTGCCGCTGCTCACACCGCTGCTGTGTTCCCCTGCCGAAGTGCTGCTCGACCAGAAAGACGATGCGGGCCTGTGCCACAAGGTCGGGTCCTATTGCTCCTCGAGCTTTCTCGGCATCTGCAAGACGAGGAAGCAGGTCTACTGCTGCTTTGAATCGAAGATCAGCCGCATCCTCCAGGAACAGGGGCGCCCCCAGCTCGGCAAGCCCTGGGGCAAGCCCAAGACCGAGACCTGCGAGGGCTTCACCGTCTTCGAGTTCCAGCGGCTCGATCTTGCGATCATGGATTTTTCCGAAGTCTACGCCGAGTTCGTTGAGGCCGCGAAGCTTCCCGACGAAGCCGCCACGCTCGTCGAAATCCAGCGCAAGATCGAAGCCTACTACGCAAGTCACCAGCCATGAGCCCCCAGGAGGTCAGGAACCGATCATGATCCACGCCAGGACCGTCCCCATCACCGCCGGCATTGCCGCATGCCTCTCGTTCAATCTCCTTGTCCCGGTTGGCGCATATGCGTCCGGCGGCGACGGGATCGAGGTCGAGCAGGCCGAAGACAGCTTTTATTGCGGCGAGCGCAAGCTTGGCACATGGTTCTATTGCGAGGAGCCAAAGCCCGAGCCCGGCAGCCCCGAGAGCGCCCCGCAAGTCCCGGCGCGCGAGCGCCTCGCGGCAATCTCAAGTACTCTTGAGGAATTGAAGGCGCGCGCAATTCTCGAGCCCACCCCCGAGAATGTGACCGCCTATGTGCGCTTCCAGCGCGAGCAACTGGACCGCTCATCGCTGTTTGCCGATGTCTGGCAGCGCGCGCTCTGGCAGGACCCGGGCCTCGACTATACGCTGCAGCGCCCGGTCTCGACGCTCGGCAAGCGGGCCTGGATCGACCAGCGCAAGACCGATCGCGACCTTGCGATGTCCCGGCTCTCGCAGCGCTACGGGGTGTTCTACTTCTACGCCTCGAGCTGCGGGGCCTGCGAGATCTTCGGGCCGATCCTCAAATCGGTCAGCGACAAGTTCGGGCTCGCCGTCCTGGCCGTCTCGATGGACGGCGGGCCTTCGGCCACATTTCCGGAATATGTCGTCGATGCCGGGCAATACGAACGGCTCGGGCTTGGCACCGACCGCCAGGTGCCCGCGCTGGTGCTGTTCGACGCTGTGACCAAACAGCCCATGCCGATCGGCTACGGGATCCTGTCACAGGACGAGATCATGGACCGGGTGTTTCAGCTCACGCAGGTCCAGCCCGGGAGTGATTACTGATGCGCGCGCGCCTCCTGCATGCCTCGCGCCGCGCGATTGCTGCCGTGCTTACCCCTTCGCTCGTGCTGGCAGTGCCGGATCCCGCCTTGGCCGGGGTCGAAAGCGAGATGCAGAGCTTCATGACCGAAATGGGCGCGCAGGCCAATGTCACCGGGCCATCGGCCTACCAGGGCCAGTCGGCGGGCTACTATTCGGGCGGGGCGATGTGGGCGCGCTTTCCGCAAAAGAATATCCAGCCCTTCAATCTCCAGTTGCCGCATGCGCGCGCCGGATGCGGAGGCATCGACCTCTTCGCCGGCTCGTTCTCGTTCATCAACACCGCCGAGCTGGTCGCGATGCTCAAGGCCACCGCCAACAATGCGCTGGGCTTCGCCTTCAAACTCGCGATCGACACGATTTCGCCCGAGATCGGCAAGGTCATGGATGAATTGGCGCAGAAGGTGCAGCAGATGAACCAGATGAACATCTCGTCGTGCGAAACCGCGCAGGCGCTGGTTGGCGGCCTCTGGCCCAAGACCGATACCGCGTCCTCGGTCGTCTGCGAGGCGATCGCCAACAGCCAGGGTGCGGTTGCCGACTGGGCCCGGGCGCGCCAGCAATGCAACAATGGCGGCGAGCGCGAGGCCCTGAAGGCGGGCAATTCCGATCCCGACATGCAGGAACAGGCCGGGATGCCCAATAACTACACCTGGGAGGCGCTGGGCAAGAAATACGGCGGGTTCGACACCCAGTTCCGCGAATTCCTGATGACGCTGGTCGGCACGGTGATCTACGATCCGGCCGGAAACGGTGGCAAGCCGCGCGTCCAGTTCATCGGCCCTGCGGACTCGGCGCTCATCAGCGCCATGCTCGATGGCACTTCGGCCGCGCCGCACAAGGTCTGGTCCTGCGGTTCCGACACCACCAAATGCATGACTCCCGCTGAGACCGCGCTGGTAATCGGGCCCAATGCGGCGCTCAAGGCGAGGGTGCGCGCGCTGATCGAATCGATGGCCTTGAAGGTGCGCGATCCGGGCGCTTCGCTCACCCCTGCAGAAGTCCAGCTGCTCGGCATGGCAAGCGTGCCGGTCTACAAGATCGTCACTGTGAGCGCAGCAGCCGAGTTCGGTATCTCCGCGCAGGAGATCAACGATCTTTCAGAAATCGTCGCGATCGATCTTGTCACCACTATGACGATGCGGTTTATCGACATGGCGGTGAACGCGCGTTCGGACTTCAACGGGGCGGATGCCGACAGCTTGCGCGAATGGCGCGAGGGTCTTTACGAGACCCGGCGCAATTTTCTGGGCTTCTCCGCGCGAACCTCGCAGCGGTTCG
>JAHDXX010000112.1:5798-9778 GCA_023384025.1 Sphingomonadaceae bacterium | reverse complement strand
ATGGAACTGCACATCCCCGCGATCCGCGGCATCGGTGGCGCGATCCTCTACCTCGTTGACCGTTATGCCGACGATAACGGAGATGGCCTGACCATCTACGACATCGATTTCGAGTACCTGCCGGGAGTGGAGAAGCACCCGGTCGGCGCCGGCTTCAGGCTTATAGATCATCTGACCCACAACGTCTACGGCGGGCGGATGGCCTATTGGGCGGACTACTACGAAACGCTGTTCAACTTCCGTGAAATCCGCTTCTTCGACATCAAGGGTGAATACACCGGCCTGACCTCGAAGGCGCTGACTGCGCCCGACGGCAAGATCCGCATTCCGCTCAACGAGGAAGGCGAAGGCGGCAAGGGCCAGATCGAGGAGTTCCTGCGCCAGTTCAACGGCGAGGGCATCCAGCACATCGCGCTGATCTGTGACGATCTCGTCACATGCTGGGACCGTCTGCAAAAGCTGGGCGTGCCGTTCATGACCGCCCCGCCCGCAACCTACTACGCGATGCTCGACGAGCGCCTGCCCGGCCACGGCGAGGATGTCGATGCATTGAAGATGCGCGGCATCCTGCTCGATGGCACCACGGAAGGCGGCCAGCCCCGCCTGCTGCTGCAGATCTTCGCGCAGGCGCAGGTGGGGCCGGTGTTCTTCGAATTCATCCAACGCAAGGGCGATGAAGGATTCGGCGAAGGAAACTTCAAGGCGCTGTTCGAAAGCATGGAACGCGACCAGATCGAACGCGGCGCGCTCAAGATCGAGGAGCCGGCCGAATGAACGCGCACCCCGTAAAGCTCGGCGGCATCCACCACACCGCCTATCGCTGCAAGGACGCGAAAGAGACCGTCGAGTGGTACGGCAAGGTGCTGGGCATGGAATACACCACGGCCTTCGCCGAGGACCACGTCCCCTCGACCGGCGCTTACGACCCGTACATGCACGTCTTCCTCGACGCGGGGAACGGCAACGTGCTGGCGTTTTTCGAGCTGCCCAACCAGCCCGAGATGGGGCGTGACGCAAACACCCCGGCCTGGGTTCAGCACCTCGCCTTCCGGGTGGGTTCGGAGGAAGAACTGCTGGCGGCCAAGGCGCACATTGAAGGGCTTGGCATCGACGTACTCGGCCCGACCCACCACGGCATCTTCAAGTCGATCTATTTCTTCGACCCCAACGGCCACCGGGTCGAGCTGGCCGCCGATATCGGCACGGAGGAGCAGTACGCCGAGTTGAAGCGCGTTGCGCCGCTGATGCTCGATGAATGGAGCAAGACCAGAAAGGCGCCGCAACACGCCGCCTGGCTCCACGAGATCGCCCGGCAGGAGCACGCAGCGGGGTAACTTCCGGCCTCTTTACTTCCGCGCCCGGTTTTTGATAACGTTCCCAAGAAAGCGAGAATGCTTCGGGAGGGAACGCCATGAACCTTTGCCAGATCGCGATAACCGCCCTTGTGGCAACCGCTGCAGCCGCACCCCTGCCCGTTATGGCCCAGGCACTGAC
The DNA here is from genome assembly GCA_023384025.1 of Sphingomonadaceae bacterium. Lineage (GTDB taxonomy): Bacteria > Pseudomonadota > Alphaproteobacteria > Sphingomonadales > Sphingomonadaceae > 34-65-8. The sequence continues at coordinate 8,284 of JAHDXX010000112.1, read as the reverse complement.
CGAGGCGGTCAAGGCGCTTGAGGCGCAGCTGCCCGGCACTCTGGTCAATGACCCTTCGCGGATCGACTGGGAGAGTTACGGCCCGGAATTCTACGCCGAATCGATCAAGGACCCTTCGATCCCCGGCGGCGGGGCTGCCCGCCGGTTTCACGTCAACAAGGCGAGCGAGTTCATCTACACCGCCGGCGCCAACATTCCCTTGATCCGCAATGTGAAGCGGGGCGACACGATCACACTCGGGTTCTGGGCCCGCGCTGTTTCAGCCGCGACGGACGACGGCAAGGGTGTGCTGCGGGTGCGCTTCCAGCAGGACGCCCCGCCCTACCCCGGCTTTGGTGAACAGACGCTGGCAATCGGGCCAGAGTGGCAGTGGTATGAAGTGACCACCCGCGCCGAACAGGGCCTTGCCCGCAAGGACGGAATTGTCGCCATCCAGTTCGGCCGCACGCGGCAGGTGCTGGAAATCGGGCAGGCCATCGTGATCACCGGTGCCGCGTCCATCGCTGGAGCCGCAAGCCCGGCCGCTACGCCGCAACCGGCGTCCACACCTGCGGTCGAACTTCCCAAGCCGCTCGCGAACGCCGGGCTCCTGTTCAACGATCCCACCCGGCGCGACTGGCGGATCAGCGCGAATGGCGGCACGGTGGAGCATCGCGACGAGGCCGGCATCTGGCTCGGCAAGGCGACACGGCTCGGCACCGGCAGCGCGAACGATGCATCCGTCAAGGCGACGCTTGATCTGCCCGGCCCCGCCGTGAATGGGCAGGAGCTGCTCGTCGCTTTCGCCGCACGCACTGTGGCCTCGACCAATCCGGACGGGCGCGCGGTGGTTGACGTCACTCTGGATTCGGCAGCGACAGGGATGCCATTGTCCGGCACCCGCATTGCGCTGGGGCCGAACTGGCAGCTGGTCCGCTATATTGCGCGTCCCGATGCCGATGCCCAGGAAGGGCAGCTCAACGTGAGCCTGCAGGTTTCAGGGCCAGGCCAGTCCGTCGATATCGGCCCGGTCTACATGATCCGCCCGCAATAAAGACAGGTCTGGCCCCCTTGGGGAACCGCGCCCGGCCTGTTACCGGCCGGCTGTGACCGCAAAGCCTGACCTGCCTCCACCCCCGGGCCTCACTACCGCGCAGGAGCGTGCTCTGGCTCTGGTGACGGGCGTCACTGTCGCCAATGCCTATTACATCCACCCGATCGTGTCGGAAGTGGCGCACGATTTCGGGATCGGCCCCGCGACGGTCGGCCTGGTTCCGGCACTGAACCAGATCGCGCTGGCGCTGGGCATATTCCTGCTGCTCCCGCTCGGTGACCGTTATGGCAATCGCACGTTGTGCATCGTGTTCGGCTGCGGGCAGGCAGCGGCGCTTGTCACCATGGCCTTCGCCCAGCAGTTCTGGCTGTTCCTGACGGCCTCGACTGTCCTGGGGTTCTTCACCATCGCGCCCTATCTGATGCCGGCATACGCGTCGAAACGGGTCGGGCCGGAGCGGCTCGGGCAGGTCACCGCCAATCTCACGGCGGGGATCATCTTCGGCATTCTCGTCGCCCGGGTGGGTGCCGGATGGGTGGCCGAGCATTACGACTGGCGGCTGATCTACGCGCTGGCAGCGGTCCTTCTGGCCGGCACCACCCTGGCGCTGCCGTGGATCATGGAAGGGCGTCGCGCCAGTGCATCTGCCGGCAGCGCAGCGAGCCTGACATACCCGCAGCTGCTGTGGTCGCTCTTCCCGCTCTTCGCCCGGCACCGTGAAGTGCTCCTGTCAGGCCTGATCCAGGCCCTCAACTTCGGCATCTTCATCTCGGTCTGGCTCGGGCTTGCGCTGTACCTGCCCGGACCGGAGATGGGATACGGTACAGACACGGTGGGTTATCTGGCGGGCCTTGCTGCCGTGAGCATCTATTTAACGCCCCGCCTTGGCCGCTGGGCGGACCGGATTGGCCCCCGCCGTGCCCGGGTACGCTTTGCTGCGGTCCAGTTTGCCGGTGTTCTCCTGCTCTGGCCGCTGGGGCATTCGCTCTGGTTGCTGCTGGTGCCGGTCGTGCTGCTCAACGCGGTTGGCCCGTCGATTGACGTTTCCAGCCGGATGACGTTCCTCGCGCTTGATCCGGCCATCCGCACGCGCCTCATGACCGGATTCATCGTTATGATGTTTATCGGCGGCGGATTGGCGAGCTGGGCGGGAACGGCGGTGTTCGCCTGGGCCGGATGGGCAGGAACGGCCGCGCTGGCGGGTGCGCTGTCCCTGGCTGTCGTCGGCCTGAGCCAATGGGCAACGCGGCTCGGCAGGTAGAGACCTGGTGCGCCCGACAGGATTCGAACCTGTGGCCCCCAGATTAGGAATCTGATGCTCTATCCTGCTGAGCTACGGGCGCGCCGGGGTAGCGTTTAGCAGCGTTGGGGCATGGCGCAATATCGGTCCGCAGGACCGCAAGGGCGACTGCCCTCCCGCAGCGATGCTGGCGAAGCCAGCATGAGCGAGGAT
>JAHDXX010000112.1:0-5788 GCA_023384025.1 Sphingomonadaceae bacterium | reverse complement strand
ATGGCAGCGGGGCGACCGCAATGCCTTCATCGAGCAGGGCCTTTGCCTCTGCCAGGGTGGCCTTGCCGTGGATCACTTCGAGGTCCTTCTCGCCATAGTGCATGGCGCGCGATTCCTCGGCGAAACCTTCGCCCACCCAGCGGCTGTTTTCGAGCGCCTTGGCCTGGGCGGCGGCGAGCGCCTGCATCGCCTTCATCACTTCGGGCGGGATCGGGGCGTTGGACATGGGCGCGCCCGCGTCATGCTCCGCGCGCTGGTTGCCCTTGGCCGGAACCGCCGGGGCCATCGGCGCCTTCCCGACGTCAGCCGATCCGCAATGCGGACAAGTGACCAGGCCTCGCTCCTGCTGCGAGGCGTATTCTTCCGACGAGCCGAACCAGCCCTCGAACCGGTGGCCCTCGTCACAGCGCAGGTCGAACACGATCATGGCTGGCCCCACTTGGGGATTTCCCGGCGGTTGGCAAGGCTCGGCAGCTGGCGGCGAACCGAGGCTATGCGCTCAGGTTCGACCTCGGCAAAGGCGAGCCCGGGACTATCCCCGCCCATGTCGAGGAGCACCTCGCCCCATGGATCGATCACCAGGCTGTGGCCGTAGGTCTCGCGCCCGTCTTCATGTGCCCCGACCTGTGCCGCCGCAATGACATAGGCACTGGCCTCAATCGCGCGGGCGCGGAGCAGGACGTGCCAATGCGCGGCTCCGGTCGGGCGGGTAAAGGCGGCAGGCACGGCAATCGCGTCGCACCGGCGCTCGCCCAGCGCGCCGAACAATGCGGGAAAGCGCAGGTCGTAGCAGATCGTCAGCCCCAGCCTGCCAACGGGTGTATCCTCCACGGTGACGACCGCCCTGCCCGACTCATAGGCATTGCTTTCGCGCCAGCTTTCCCCGCTGTCGAGATCGACATCGAACATGTGGATCTTGTCATAGGTGACCGGATCGGCCCGCCCCTTCGCGTCCCCGCTGAAATACATCGAGCGGTTGGCCCACTTTCCGCTGCCCGATTGCACCGCCTGCGAGCCGAGCGCGATGTCGATACCCAATTTGCGTGCGCAATCGCTCAGCCGCGCGGCCACATTGGCAGGACCATCGCTCCCGATCCATTTCGCCGCGCGAGAGCGGTCCCGGTCGAGGCAGATCGACATCTCGGGCGTGAACAGGATCGCGGCACCTTGTGCCGCTGCCTCCTGCGCAGCCTGTTCGATCGTGCGCAGGTTTGCGTCCGGCTCGATCCCGGACGTCATCTGGAGAACGGCAATACGGGTCATTCAGCCGGCCAGCAGCGCGTCGAGTTTGCCTGCCCTTTCCAGCGCGTGGAGATCGTCGCTCCCGCCGACATGGGTATCGCCAATGAATATCTGCGGCACGGTGCGGGCACCCGGCGCGCGTTCCAGCATTTCCGCCTTGGCTTTGCCGCCGAAGGTGACGTCGTGTTCGGTGTAGGCCGCGCCCTTGCTGTCGAGCAGGCGCTTGGCGCGGACGCAATAGCCGCAGCCGAACTGGGTGTAGATGTCGATCGTGGGGGTGCTCATCGGTAATCCTCCGGTGTGCTTGAAATGGCTGGTTAGCCGCTTATCTGTGCATTGGAAACGCCCGCCGCAACGGGGGCGTGGCCAGACAACCGCCGGTCGCCATCCGTGGGGCCGGCACAGACAGATTGCTCAATGGAGGATTTGCACATGTCCCGTTTCGATTTGACCCCCTATCGCCGTTCGACTGTCGGCTTCGATCGCCTGTTCGACCTGCTCGAAAACCAGGCGCGCCTGAACAGCGGCGACAATTACCCACCTTTCAACATCGAGAAGCGCGGCGAAGACAATTACCGCATCACGCTGGCCGTGGCCGGTTTCCGCCCCGCCGATCTCGATATCACTGCCCAGCAGAACCTGCTCGTCGTGCAGGGCAAGAAGCGTGACGAAGTGACCGAGGGCGAGATGCTCCATCTCGGTATCGCCAATCGCGGGTTCGAGCGCCGGTTCGAACTGGCCGACTATGTCCGGGTCGAGGCCGCTGACCTTGCCGACGGTTTGCTGGTGATCGACCTGGTGCGCGAAGTGCCCGAGGCGATGAAGCCCAAGAAGATCCTGGTCGGTGGCCAGCGTCCGCTCGAAGTGGTCAAGGACGGCGAATCAAGCGCCGCCTGACCGCGTACCTCGCACATGAACTCGGGCCCGCTCCTGCAAAGGGGCGGGCCTTTTTATTCCGGCGCTGGTGGATTTGGAGGCGGGCCGTAGCCCGCCTCCGCGACATGAGGCCGCCTCGCGTCGGGTCTGACCGTCCGGGTCGCAGAAGACGATCAGTCCCGAGACAAGCTCGGAGATTTCATGGTGAACCACGGCGGCAACGATACCGCCTCAGCCCCACTCGCAGTAGCTAGTGCGGCAAAACTATCAAAAGATAAAGTGTGAGCGTAAAATAATTGCTAAATCTACGTAATTGTGCGGAATTTCGTGTGCTGTCACACCAGCCGGGCCTGCCGCAGGGCCGCGGCGATGAAGCCGGCGAACAGCGGATGGGGCGCAAAGGGTTTGCTCTTGAGCTCGGGGTGGAATTGTACCCCGATGAACCACGGGTGGTCGGGGCGTTCGACGATCTCGGGTAGCAGGCCGTCGGGCGACATGCCTGAGAAAACCAGCCCGTCCCGCTCCAGCGAATCACGATAGGCCGCGTTGACTTCGTAGCGATGGCGATGCCGCTCGGAGATGGTTGTCGCACCGCCATAGACACCCGAGACATGGCTGTTGCCAGTCAGCACGGCTTCGTAGGCCCCCAGGCGCATGGTGCCGCCGAGATCGCCTCCGGCCTCGCGCTTCTGCAGGCCTTCCTCGGTCATCCATTCGGTGATGATGCCGACCACCGGTTCGTCAGTCGGGCCGAACTCGGTCGAACTCGCCTTGGGGTGGCCTGCGGTCCGCGCCCCTTCGATGCAGGCCATCTGCATGCCGAGGCAGATCCCGAGGAACGGCACATTGCGCTCGCGCGCGAAGCGGACGCTGGCGATCTTGCCTTCAGACCCGCGCTCGCCGAACCCGCCGGGGACGAGGATTGCGTGCATCGGTTCGAGCCGGGCAGCGATTTCCGCATCGTCCTGCTCGAACAGCTCGGCGTCGATCCACTTGATCCGCACGCGCACGCGGTTGGCCATGCCGCCGTGGATCAGCGCCTCGTTGAGGGACTTGTAGGCATCCTGCAGGCCGACATACTTGCCGACCACGCCGATCGTGACTTCGCCTTCCGGGTTCTCGTAGCGGTCGACGATATCGTACCAGCGCGACAGGTCCGGCTCGGGCGCATCGGTAATGCCGAACCCGCGCAACACTTCATTGTCCAGCCCTTCGGCATGGTATTGCAGCGGCACGGCGTAGATCGAACTGGCGTCAAGCGCCGGGATCACCGCTTCGGGGCGCACGTTGCAGAACTGCGCGATCTTGCGCCGGTCACTTTCCGGAATCGGATGCTCGGCGCGGCACAGCAGCACATCGGGCTTGATGCCAAGGCTGGCGAGTTCGCGCACCGAGTGCTGCGTGGGCTTGGTCTTCAGTTCGCCCGCAGCGGCGATATAGGGCACCAGCGTGACATGAACGCTGAGCGTCTGGTTCGGCTCCAGCTCGTTCCGCAGCTGGCGGATCGCTTCCATGAACGGCAGCGATTCGATGTCGCCCACGGTGCCGCCGATCTCGCACAGGATGAAATCGAGATCGCCCTGGTCGGCCAGCGCGAATTCCTTGATCGCGTCGGTCACGTGCGGGACGACCTGCACCGTCGCGCCGAGATAGTCACCGCGGCGTTCCTTGGCGATGATCTGCTGGTAGATCCGGCCGGAGGTGACGTTGTCGCTCTGGCGTGCGGAAACCCCGGTGAAGCGTTCGTAGTGGCCGAGGTCGAGATCGGTCTCGGCCCCGTCATCGGTCACATAGACCTCGCCGTGCTGGTACGGGCTCATCGTGCCCGGATCGACGTTCAGGTAAGGGTCGAACTTGCGGATGCGGACCTTGTAGCCGCGCGCCTGCAGCAACGCGCCGAGCGATGCCGCCATGAGACCTTTGCCGAGCGAGGAAACCACGCCGCCGGTGATAAAAATGTACCGCGCCATGGGAGTCGGGCCTTAATCGTCAGGTGTGAGTCGGCGCAAGCGGATTGGCGCGGCAAAGTGCCGCCAATCCACAGCGACGAGGGTTTCAGGTTACTGTTGTGCCGGAGCGGGCGCCGGTTCAGCCGGAGCTGCCTCGACCGGAGCGGCCAGCGGATCGACCGGGGCTGCCGGTGCGGCCAGCGGATCCTGTGCCGGTGCGACCTTGCGGTCGAGCGTGGTCTTGATCTCGTCGCCGCTGGTGGTTTCCACCGCGACCACGGCCAGCGTGATCGACAGGCCGACGAACACGACCGCGAGCCACTTGGTCGCCCGGGTCAGGAAATCCGCCGCGCCGCGCGCGCTCATCATGCCGCTCGGGCTGCCGCCGATACCGAGGCCGCCGCCTTCGGAGCGCTGCATCAGGATCACGCCGACAAGCGCCGCAGCCACGATGGCCTGGACAACGGTCAGAAACAGGAAAAGCGACATGGAAACTCTCTTCGCAAAAAGCTGCTGGCGCGCATGTAGGCGCGCGGGGGCAAGCTGACAAGCGTAACGCCGGTCAGCTGTCGACCGTGTCGGCCGCCGCGACCACGATCCCGAGGAAATTCTCGGCAGTAAGGCTCGCCCCGCCGACCAGTGCGCCACCGACTTCGTCTGCGGCAAGCAGGTCACGGGCGTTCTCGGCGTTGACCGAACCGCCATAGAGGATGCGCACCTGCGCGGCCTGCTCGGCCCCGTAGAGGTCGACCAGCAGCGCGCGGATCGCGCAGTGCATGGCGCCGATCTCTTCCACCGTCGGCGTGCGCCCTGTCCCGATCGCCCAGACCGGTTCGTAGGCCACCGTCAGCGAATCGGCCGGACTCTCGAGCGTTTCGGGCAGCGAGGCCTTGAGCTGGCGGGTGACAAAGGCTTCCGCCTTGCCCGCGTCACGGGTTTCCTCGGTTTCGCCCACGCACAGGATCAGGCGCATTCCGGCTTGCAGTGCCGCGACGGCCTTCTGCGCGACGAGGGCATTGCTCTCGCCATGGTCGCGGCGGCGTTCGCTGTGGCCGAGGATGACGAACTTTGCCCCCGCATCGGCGACCATTGCGGCAGACACGTCGCCGGTGTTGGCCCCGTCCGGACCGGGATGGCAGTCCTGCGCGCCGACACCGATCTGCTCGACTTCGCGATGGACGGCATGGATCAGGGTGAACGGCGGCGCCAGCGCCACTTCCACCTTCATCATGTTCTGGGCGGCACGGTCGATTGCACGGGCCTGCGCCAGCATCGCGCGGGTGCCGTTCATTTTCCAGTTGCCGACAATGTAGGGCCGTTCGGCCATAAGGGGGAGTATCCTGCAGTGGTGGTGAATCGCCATCGGTCTTAGCCGTGGCCGTTGCCGGTCCGCTAGCCCGATGCGTCGGTTTAGTCAAAACCCGATGCCACCTGTTGCCGCATTGTCTCAGGGCCGATAAAGCGCCGGGCATTCGGAAGCGGCCTGCCCGCAAAACCATCGGATTCGCACAGACCCATGATCAGCATCATCCGCAGATTCTTCGACTCCAAGCTGGGCGTTCCGGTTACGCTGGGCTTCCTCGCGCTCATCGCGATTGCTTTTGCCAGCTCCGACATCACGGGCACCGGGATGTTTGGCGGTGTCTCTGGCGGTGACCGGGTTGCCGTGGTAGGCGATGAACGGATCGGCACGGCCGAGCTCAGCCGTGCTGCGACCACCG
>JAHDXX010000111.1 GCA_023384025.1 Sphingomonadaceae bacterium | reverse complement strand
CTGCATGTCCTTGACCATTCGCTGCCGCTGCACAGCGGCTATACCTTCCGTACCCGCGCGATCCTGAAGTCGCAGCAGGCCGCAGGCCTCAAAGTGCGCGGCATCACCGGCTTGCGCCACGCTGCATCAGGGCCTTCTGTGGAAGAGGCCGACGGCATCCTTTTCCACCGCACCCCGGGCGAGGCCAATGGCCCGGCCGGCGTGCGCGAGTGGCGCGAGATCGCCAGGCTGGCCGAGGCGATTGAGCGTCTGGCACGTGAATGGCGCCCGGATGTGCTGCATGCCCATTCGCCTGCCCTGTGCGGCATGGCCGCGCTTCAGGCCGGGCGACGGCTGGGCATTCCGGTGGTCTATGAAATTCGCGCCTTCTGGGAAGACGCAGCGGTGGGCAACGGCACCGGGCGCGAGGGATCGCTCAAGTACCGGTTGACCCGGGCGCTGGAAAACCGGGTCGTGGCCGGAGTCGACGCGGTGTTCACGATCTGCAGCGGCCTGCGCGACGACCTGATCGCGCGCGGTGTCGATCCGGGGCGGATCGGCATCTCGCCCAACGGGGTCGACCTCGCGCTGTTCGGTGATCCTCCTATGCGCGACGATGCCATCGCTGCTGAACTGGGACTGGGCAACGATCCGGTGATCGGCTTCATCGGCAGCTTTTACGATTACGAAGGCCTCGATGACCTCATCGCCGCCATGCCGCTGCTGCGCGCGCGCAGACCGGGGGCCAGGTTGCTGCTGGTCGGGGGCGGGCCGATGGACAGCGCACTGCGGGCCCAAGCGGCAGCCTCTCCCGCAGCCGAAGCGATCCTGTTCACCGGCCGCGTCCCGCACGATCAGGTCGAGCGGTATTACTCGCTGGTCGATGTCCTCGCCTATCCCCGCAAGGCGAGCCGCCTGACCGACCTGGTCACACCGCTCAAGCCGCTGGAGGCCATGGCCCAGCGCCGCATCGTCGCCGCCAGCAATGTCGGCGGTCACCGCGAGCTGATCGAGGATGGCAAGACCGGCATCCTGTTCCCGGCCGATGATCCGGCCGGTTGCGCGAATGCCCTCGCCGACCTGCTCGACCAGCGGGACAGCTGGGACGCCATGCGCGAACGTGCCCGCGCCCATGTCGCCACCGGGCATGACTGGGCGCAGAACGTGCGTCGTTATCAAGACGTTTACCATCTCTTGCTAGGCCCTGCACATCATAGGGGTATTTCCGCCGCGGCCTGACCCGGCGGTTTCGCCTCGACGGAACAGGGAATTGATTGTGGGAACCCAGAGGAACGCGAAACCGGCAGCGCAGGCGCCAGTCAGCGCACATCCGCTTTTCCCGGCCATTGTCGCGCTGTGGTTCGCCGCCCTGCTGGGCATCGGCACCATGGTCCTGCCGCAGGCATTGTTCGATCAGGTCGGCGTCGCCACCGGCATGGGCGCCCTCGGGTTTACTTTTCGCCTCGCGCTGGGTCTGGGCGCCGGACTTGTTGGTGCCATCATCGGCGTCCTGCTCGCCCGCAAGGTGGCTGCAGGTCAGTCGGCCAGCAAGGCCCGTCCGCGCGCCAAGGCTCCCGAAGCGATCAAGGGCAGCGCGAAGAAGCCCATCTCCGCCATGGAAGAGCTGGGCAGCGACGGCCTCGATGAACCGATCGCGACAGTTGCCTCGCGCCCCGGCGCCGAACCGATCAACGGCCGCCGCCGCGCGCTGACCGTGACCGACGAAAGCGAACCGTCGGACTACATGATGCACGTGCCCCTGCCCGGGAGCGACGGCGTGCTCGACTTGATGGGCGCAGAAGACTTCGCAGAGGAGGAAGCCTTGGAACTTGGCCATTTCGACCAGCAGCGCGAGGATGACGAGCGCATGACCGGCTTCACCGGCCATGCTGCGCCGGCACCGGCACCAGTACCAACAGCGCCTCCCCTGTTTGGCTCGGATCCTTTCGGCGCGACCGATTCCGATGCCCTCGCGACACCGCCCCTGCCCGCCGGACCGTCCGCCTCGGACGGCATTTTCCGGGCACCCCAGCCCGCAACCTATGCCGCCCCGTTCGCGCCAGCAGCACCGTTTGCCCCGCCTTCGCAAAGTGTCGCACGGGCCGAGCAGTCTGCCCCTGTGGCATCGCCTTTTGCGCCGCCGGTTGCGGCCGAACCGTTTGCCACAGACGTTTCACCCCATACTGCGGCTGCTCCGTTCTCACCCCCGGCCCAGACACCGCAACCTGCAGCCGCTCCGTTCGGTGCGTCACCGTTCGGAGGGAATGCGTTCTCCATGCCGGTGCCGGCTCCCGAAGATGTGGCTCCGGCTGTCCCGGAAGCATTCGCTGCGCCGGTTGCATCGTTCGCCCCGCCGGTTGCTGCGCCCCCCGTGTTCGAGCACGCACAACCTGCCCCGACGGGCCAAGGCCCGGAACTGGCCGGGCTCGACACGGTCGCGCTGGTGGAACGTTTTACCCGGGCCCTTCGCCACGCCAGCAGTGCGACCGGCGCCCCTGCCACCTCGGCATCTGCGCTGATGGGAATGGCGCTGCCTCAGGCTCCGTTCAATCCCGAACCTGCGCCAGCACCCGCTGTTCCGGTAACCCCGGAAGCGGCTGCCCCATTCGCCCCGGCACCTACTGCCCCGTTCGCCCCGGCACCTGCTGCCCCGTTCGCAATGCCGTCACCTGTCGCAGCCGCCCTTCCTGCGGAGCCTGTTGGCCATCCGCCGGCGTTCATGGGCCAGCCGAACCCTGCCTCATCGTTGCCCGCCGCACTGGCGCCGCTCAGCTTCGACGATGGCGATGACCAGCACGACCTCGATCATGGCTTTTCGCTGCCCTTCTCGACCATGGGCAAACCTTTCGGTTCTGCAGCTGAACCGGCGGCTCCGGCCATGGCGCAACCTTTCGGCGCGCCGCAGCCTGCCGCAGAGGTTCCCGCAGAAGCCGATAGTGATCACGAATCAGACAACGAGGACAGCTTCGGCTCGCTCCTCGCGATGAAGGCCGGATTCGCACCTTCACGCGAATACGTGCGGATCGAAGATGATGAGCCGGTCGACGGCGCAATCGAACCGGTGGTTGTCTTCCCCGGCACCGCCCAGCAGGGCCGTGCAGCCCCGGCCCCCGACGGGCCGACCCGCGATCCCGCCGAGGCAGCGCCAGTCGCGCGTCCGCCGTTCGCTCCGCCGCAGGCACAACGCACCGGGCAGGCAGCAGACCCTGTCGCCACCGAAGCGGCGCTGCGCGATGCGCTTGCCCGCCTTCAGCACATGAGCGGCGCGGCATGATCCGGGCCTGACCGACCCTATCTGACCATCCGCAAGAGCCCCGTCAGCGTGCAGCGCTGGCGGGGCTCTTGCCATTATGGCTTGCTGCATTCCTATTCAGCGCAACGCCCCTTCCCAAGAAACCCTTCGCAGTTGCAAAAATCATTTCGTGTCGCCATGAGGCCCGTCCGCGCTAGGTTTGCTGCGCTGCCCGCCATGGTGTAGCGCTTTTGATTGCTCGATCCGGCCTGCAGGGCAGGGATTCGGGCGCCACACAGATGGGATGGCTTGGATGGGACAATTCGCGCCCCAAGGACTGTACGACCCCGTAAACGAGCATGACGCCTGCGGCGTCGGCATGGTCGCGCATATCAAGGGCGTGAAATCGCATAGTATCGTCACAAGTGCGCTGGAGATTCTTGCCAACCTCGATCATCGCGGCGCGGTCGGCGCGGATCCCTTGCTGGGCGACGGGGCCGGCATCCTGTTGCAGATTCCCGATCCTCTCCTGCGCAAGTGGGCTTCTGCTCAAGGTCACACGCTGCCGGAACCTGGCCACTATGCGGTCGCTCAGTGCTTCCTGCCGCAAGACGAGGCCGCCCGCGCCTTCGTGACCGAGCAGCTCGAGAAGTTCGTCGCCAAGGAAGGTCAGCAGGTCGTCGGCTGGCGTGATGTGCCCACCACGCTGGATGGCCTCGGCAAAGCCGTGATCGCCTCGATGCCGGTCATGCGGCAGTGCATCGTCGCGCGCGGCGCGAATTGTGCTGACCAGGACGCGTTCGAGCGCAAGCTGATCGTGATCCGCAAGCAGACGCTCAACCCGTTGGCAAAGCTGGCGGAAAAGCACGGCCTGCCCGATCTCACCAGCACCTATATCGCGAGCTTCTCCAGCCGCACGATCGTCTACAAGGGGCTGCTGCTGGCGACCCAGGTCGGCTCGTTCTACGACGACTTGCGCGATCCTGATTGCGTGTCTGCACTGGGCCTCGTCCACCAGCGGTTCTCGACCAACACGTTCCCAAGCTGGCGGCTGGCGCACCCTTACCGCTTCATGGCGCACAACGGTGAGATCAACACCGTGCGCGGCAACGTCAACTGGATGAACGCCCGCCGCCGGACAATGGAATCCGAGCTGCTGGGCGCCGACCTCGACAAGATGTGGCCGCTGATCCCGCACGGCCAGTCCGACACCGCATGCCTCGACAATGCGCTCGAACTGCTGCTCGCAGGCGGGTACAGCCTCGCCCATGCGATGATGATGCTCATGCCGGAAGCATGGGCCAAGAACCCGCTGATGGATGGCGAACGGCGCGCGTTCTACGAATACCATGCCGCGCTAATGGAGCCGTGGGACGGCCCGGCGGCGGTGTGCTTTACCGACGGCCGCCAGATCGGCGCCACATTGGATCGCAACGGCCTGCGCCCGGCACGCTATTGCACGACCAAGAATGACCTCATCTGCCTGTCGTCCGAAAGCGGCGTGCTGCCGTTCGCTGAAGCCGACATTACCCGCAAGTGGCGGCTCCAGCCGGGCAAGATGCTGCTGATCGACCTCGAGCAGGGCCGGATCATCGAGGATGCCGAACTGAAAGCCGGGCTTTCGGCCGAACATCCCTATCACGACTGGCTGGAGCGGACCCAGTACAAGCTGGAAGACCTCGAAACGGTCGAACCCGAACTCAGCCATGTGCCCGAGCATGTGACAACCCTGCTCGATCGCCAGCAGGCGTTTGGCTACACGCAGGAAGACGTGTCGAAGTTCCTCGAGCCGATGGCACAAAGCGGGGACGATCCGATCGGCTCGATGGGCACGGATACGCCGATCGCCGTGCTCTCCAGCCGCAGCCGCCTGCTCTACGACTATTTCAAGCAGAACTTTGCGCAGGTGACCAACCCGCCGATCGACCCGATCCGCGAAGAGTTGGTGATGAGCCTGCTGTCAATGATCGGCCCGCGCCCCAACCTGCTGGGCCGCGACGCGGGCACGCACAAGCGGCTCGAGGTCAGCCAGCCGATCCTGACCAACGAGGATCTTGCCAAGATCCGCTCGGTCGAGGCCGCGCTCGACGGCGCGTTCCGCACCGAGACCATCGACATTACCTGGGATGCCGCCACCGGGGCCGAAGGCCTCGAAATGGCGCTGAAGGAAATGTGCTGGGCTGCCACCGAGGCGGTGCTGCAGGACAAGAACATTCTGGTCCTGTCGGACCGTGCGCAAGGTCCTGACCGGATCCCCATGCCCGCCGCGCTCGCCACAGCCGCTGTGCACCATCACCTCGTACGCCAGGGCCTGCGGATGCAGACCGGGCTGGTGGTCGAAACCGGTGAAGCACGCGAAGTGCATCATTTCTGCGTGCTGGCCGGATACGGCGCGGAAGCGATCAACCCCTGGCTCGCATTCGAGACGCTGGAAGACCTGCGCGCGCGCAAATTCCCCGATCTCGCCTCCGCCAAGGTCGAGGCGAACTACGTCAAGGCAATCGGCAAGGGCATCCTCAAGGTCGTGTCCAAGATGGGCATCTCGACCTACCAGTCCTATTGCGGGGCGCAGATCTTCGATGCGGTTGGCCTGTCGAGCGCCTTCGTCGAGCGCTACTTCACCGGTACCGCCACCACCATCGAGGGGATCGGCCTCGCCGAAGTGGCGGAAGAGAGCGTCCGCCGCCATGCGGCCGCCTACGGCGACGATCCGCTCTATGCCGGAATGCTCGATGTCGGCGGGATCTACCAGTTCCGCCTGCGCGGCGAAGACCATGCCTGGACTCCGACCAGCGTCGCGCAGTTGCAGCACGCGGTGCGCGGCAACGATCCGAAGAACTACGCCGAATTCGCCGCCTCGATCAACGAGCGGTCCGAACGCCTGCTGACCATCCGCGGGCTGATGGAGCTCAAGAAGGCGGACCAGCCCATCCCGCTCGACGAAGTCGAACCGGCCGCCGAGATCGTCAAACGGTTCAGCACAGGAGCGATGAGCTTCGGCTCGATCAGCCATGAGGCGCACTCGACACTGGCGATCGCGATGAACCGCATCGGCGGGCGCTCCAACACCGGCGAAGGCGGGGAAGAGCCGTTCCGCTTTGCACCGATGGACAACGGCGATTCGATGCGTAGCCGGATCAAGCAGGTTGCCAGTGGTCGGTTTGGCGTGACCACAGAATATCTGGTCAATTCCGACGACATCCAGATCAAGATGGCGCAGGGGGCCAAGCCCGGCGAAGGCGGCCAGCTGCCCGGCCACAAGGTCGACAAGCGGATCGGCGCAGTGCGCCATTCGACCCCGGGCGTGGGCCTGATTTCCCCGCCGCCGCATCACGACATCTATTCGATCGAGGATCTCGCCCAGTTGATCCACGACCTGAAGAACGTGAACCCGGTGGCGCGGATTTCGGTCAAGCTGGTCTCCGAAGTCGGGGTCGGCACGGTCGCGGCGGGCGTTTCGAAGTGCAAGGCCGACCATGTGACCATTTCCGGCTACGAAGGAGGCACCGGCGCTTCGCCGCTGACCAGCCTGACCCATGCCGGTTCGCCGTGGGAAATCGGCCTGGCTGAGACCCAGCAAACCCTCCTGCTCAACGACCTGCGCAGCCGGATCGCGGTGCAGGTCGACGGTGGCCTGCGCACCGGGCGCGATGTCGCCATCGGTGCGCTGCTCGGCGCGGACGAGTTTGGCTTTGCCACCGCCCCGCTGATCGCCGCAGGGTGCATCATGATGCGCAAGTGCCACCTCAACACCTGCCCGGTCGGCGTGGCGACGCAGGACCCGGTGCTGCGCGCCCGCTTCACCGGCCAGCCCGAGCACGTCATCAATTACTTCTTCTTCGTCGCCGAGGAGCTGCGCCAGATCATGGCGGAGATGGGCTTCCGCACCGTCGAGGAAATGATCGGCCGGGTCGACCGGATCGACATGCGCCGCGTCGAGCGTCACTGGAAGGCGCACGGGATCGACCTGTCGCGCCTGCTCCACACGGTCGATATCGATGCGGAAGCGCCGCGTCACCAGACGATGGAGCAGGATCACGGGCTGGGCGACGTGCTCGATCGCCAGCTGATCGCAGCCAGCGCCCCGGCGCTGGACAACGGCCAGCCGGTCGAGATCAACCTGCCGGTGCGCAACGTCAACCGCACTGTCGGGGCGATGCTGTCGGGCGAGGTTGCCCGGCGCCATGGCCTCGCCGGTCTCGCACCCGACGCTATCCGGATCAACCTGACCGGAGTGGCCGGGCAGAGCTTCGGTGCCTGGCTGGCGCACGGAATCACGCTCGACCTGACCGGCGATGCCAATGACTATGTCGGCAAGGGCCTGTCCGGTGGCCGGATCATCGTCCGCGCGCCGGACGGCACCGGGCGGACCGCGAGCGACAACATCATCGTCGGCAACACCGTGCTCTATGGCGCTATTGCGGGCGAGGCCTACTTCAATGGCGTCGCGGGCGAACGCTTCGCGGTGCGCAATTCGGGCGCAATCGCCGTGGTCGAGGGCACCGGGGATCATGGCTGCGAATACATGACCGGCGGGGTGGTGGTCGTGCTCGGCCAGACCGGGCGCAATTTCGCCGCCGGGATGAGCGGCGGGGTCGCCTATGTCTACGATCCCGATGGCCGCTTCGCCGAATTGTGCAACATGGCACAGGTCGACCTGCTGCCGGTCAGCGCCGCGCCCGATGCCGACGACGGGACCGATGGATTTGGGGGGAGGCCGAAACAGCGCTCCAGCTCGATCCACGACTTCGGCATGGGCGATATGCTGCGCCACGACGCCGAACGGCTGCGCATCCTGGTCGAACGGCACAAACTGCACACCGGCTCTGCCCGGGCAAGCGAGCTGCTCGACAACTGGGATGCAGCGCTCGGCCACTTCATCAAGGTCATGCCGCGCGACTACGCGCGGGCCCTGCGCACGCTTGAGGCGGAACGCCTCGAAGCGGAAAGCGTGGCGGCGGAATAAGGGTCAGATACCATGGGCAAGGAAACCGGCTTCCTCGAACTCGACCGGTCCGACCGGACCTATCTCGATCCGGCCGAGCGGCTGACAAACTACAAGGAATTCATCGTCCCGCTGCCGGACGAGAAGCTGCGCGGGCAGGCCAGCCGCTGCATGAACTGCGGGATTCCCTATTGTCACAACGGCTGCCCGGTGAACAACCTGATCCCGGACTGGAACCACCTGGTCTACGAAGCGGACTGGAAGAACGCGCTGGAAGTGCTCCACAGCACCAACAACTTCCCCGAGTTCACCGGCCGCGTCTGCCCTGCCCCGTGCGAGGCAAGCTGCACACTCAACATCGTTGACCAGCCGGTGACGATCAAAAGCATCGAATGTGCGATCGTCGACCGCGGGTGGCAGGAAGGCTGGATCAAGCCGCAGGTGCCGGAAAAGCAGACCGGCAAGTCGGTGGCTGTGGTTGGTTCCGGCCCGGCGGGCCTCGCCTGTGCGCAACAGCTTGCCCGCGCGGGCCATGCCGTGACCGTGTTCGAAAAGAACGACCGGATCGGCGGCCTGCTGCGTTACGGCATCCCCGACTTCAAGATGGAAAAGCATCTGATCAACCGACGGGCGGTGCAGATGGAAGCCGAAGGGGTGACCTTCAAGACCAGCGCCGAAGTCGGCGTCGAGGTCAGCTTCAAGGCGCTGCGCGAGAACTTCGACGCGGTGGTGCTTGCAGGCGGAGCCGAGGAAGCGCGGATGCTCGACATTCCGGGCGCCGAACTGCCCGGCGTGCGGCTGGCAATGGAATTCCTCACCCAGCAGAACAAGCGGGTTGCGGGCGATGACGAAGTGCGCGCCGCCCCGCGTGGCACGCTGACCGCCACGGGCAAGCACGTGATCGTGATCGGCGGTGGTGACACCGGCAGCGACTGCGTTGGCACTTCCAACCGCCAGGGCGCGGCATCCGTCACCCAGCTGGAAATCATGCCGCGCCCGCCGGAGAAGGAAGACAAGGCCCTGACCTGGCCCGACTGGCCATTGAAGCTGCGCACCTCTTCGAGCCACGAGGAAGGCGTCGAGCGTGACTGGTCGGTCCTCGCCAAGCGGGTGATTGGCGAAGGCGGCGAAGTCACCGGGCTGGAATGCGTCCGCGTTGAATGGGCCAATGGCCGGATGCAGGAAGTGCCGGGCAGCGAATTCGTGCTCAAGGCCGACCTGATCTTCCTCGCCATGGGCTTTACCGGGCCGAAGAAGCGCGGCCTGCTCGACCGGGCGGGCGTAGCGCTCGATGCACGGGGCAATGTCGCTGCCAACACCAGTGATTATGCCACCAGCGAACCGGGGGTCTATGCCTGCGGTGACATGCGGCGCGGGCAAAGCCTCGTGGTCTGGGCCATCCGTGAGGGGCGCCAGGCTGCGCGTGCGGTGGACGAGGCGCTGATGGGTGTAACCTCGCTGCCGCGTTGATCGAAACGCATTTTGCAACAGTTCCTGGCAGGCAGATGCTTGCAGGAATTGCACTTTTTCGCCTAGTAGGGTGGCAGGCGCACGTGGACAGGTGCCTGCGGAAAAAATTGCAGTGGGAGGGGACAGGGCAGCGGCCTGATCGCACCGCGGTCTGTTTGATGGATCGCATGACAAATCAGAACAATCGCGTTT
>JAHDXX010000110.1 GCA_023384025.1 Sphingomonadaceae bacterium | reverse complement strand
TGCCCAGCTCGAGGAAGCCATCGACGAGCACGAGGAAGAGAGCGCCGCGCCCGGCGGCGCTGCGCCGGTGGCGGGCGACCTGCTGCCGCTTGAGCGCCAGATGCTGCGCAACCTGCTCCACTTCAGCGAGCACGATGCCGACGACGTGGCGATCCCGCGCGGCGAGATCGTCGCGGTGCCCGCCACGCTGGCGTGGGACGAGCTGATCGCGGTGTTCGCGGAAGAGGGGCATTCGCGCATGCCGGTCTACCGCGAGACGCTGGATGACGTGATCGGCATGATCCACATCAAGGACGTGTTCCCGCATCTTGCCCGTGGCACGCGCCCGGACGACTGGACCGCGCTGATGCGCGAGCCGCTCTACGTGCCGCAGACCCGCAAGGCGATCGACGTGCTCGCTGACATGCGCTCGCGCCGGATGCACCTGGCCATCGTGCTCGACGAGTTTTCCGGTACCGACGGGGTCATCACCATCGAGGACCTGGTCGAGGAAATAGTCGGCAGCATCGAGGACGAGCACGACGATGCGCCGGAGGAACTGATCGCCGAGGTCGAGGACGGCATCTGGGAATGCGATGCCCGCGCCGAGCTTGACGATGTTGCCGAACGGATCGACCCGCGCCTTGCCGAAGTCGAGGAAGCGGTCGACACGCTGGGCGGGCTCGCCTTCGTTCTGGCGGAGCAGGTGCCCCCGGTCGGGACCGTGCTCATCCACCCGAGCGGGTGGCGGATCGAAGTGGTCGAAGGCGACGAAACCCACGTGCAGAAACTGCGCCTGCACGCCCCGGAACCGGTGGAACCGGCAACGGAGGCCTGACTTTTTCGTCAGGCTGTTGCCGTTTTTGCATCCTTTTGGCTCGACTTGCGTAGCTTCGCGCGCAAGGAGTATCGTCCATGCCCGTCCGTCGCCTCCCCCCGCTTCGCGCCCTTGAAGCCTTCATGCGCACGGTCCGCTCCGGTTCGGCGCGGTCTGCCGCGGACGAACTCGGGCTCAGCCCCTCGGCGCTGTCGCGGCGGATTGCCAACCTCGAAGATTTCGTCGGCAAGAAGCTGTTCACCCGCGCCCGCCAGTCGATGCAGCTGACCGACGAAGGGCACAACTTCTACGAGGCGGTGAGCCCGCATTTCGATGCGCTGGCCCGCGCGGTGGAGGGGCAGTCGGAAAAGATCTCGCTGCTGCGCCTGCACCTGGGCGTGCTGCCGCTGTTCGGCAGCCAGCGCCTGTTCCCGCGCCTTGGCGAACTGCGCCGCCTGCACCCGCTGCTGCACATCGACATCGACACCGGCCCGCATCTGGAGGACCGGGTCGGCGACACGCTCGACGCCGCGATCATCCTCAGCAAGGGGCCGGACACCTCGCTCCACGCGGTGCGGCTGGACTATAACAAGGTCCACGCGATCACCAGCCGCACGCTTGCGGAACAGCTTGGCCCGGCGCCGGACCCTGAGAAGCTGTCCCGCCAGACCTTCCTGATCCACAACGAACTGCCGGAAAGCTTCGTCGCGTGGAAACGCGAGCTGGGGCTGGAGGATCTCGAACCGGCTGCGATCGACCATTACGATTCGGGCCAGCTCCTCCTCGCTGCCGCTGCCGAAGGGCTCGGCATCGCAATCATGCACGACGACCACTTGCGCCGGGCCGACGACAGCCGCCTGACCGACCTCTACGGGGTCGAGGTGGAAAGCCCTTACAGCTACTGGTTCGTGTGCAAGCCGACCGCGCTGGAGGAACGCCCGGTGCGGCTGTTCCACGACGGGCTGGTGCGGGCGGGCCTTTGAGTCGCCCTCTCCCCTTGCGGGAGTGGGTTGGGAGAGGGGTTCGCCGCATTGGCGGCGACTGGCGTCGCCGTCCCCTCTCCTTCTGGCGCTGACGCGCCTCCCTCCTCTCCCGCAAGGGGAGAGGAGCAATACTCAGGCCACCGTCGCCTTGACGATCACCCCGGGCGCGCGCGGCGGCTCGCCCACGGGGAGCGCGTCGACGTGTTCCATGCCGCTCTCGACCACGCCCCACACGGTGTACTGGCGGTCAAGGAAGCGGGCATCGTCGAAGCAGATGAAGAACTGGCTGTTGGCGCTGTCGGGCACGCTGGTACGCGCCATCGAGCACACGCCGCGCACGTGCGGCTCGGCGTTGAATTCGGCCTTCAGGTCAGGCTTGCTGCTGCCGCCCATGCCGGTGCCGTTGGGGCAACCGCCCTGCGCCATGAAGCCGGGAATCACGCGGTGGAACTTGACCCCGTCGTAGAACCCTTCGCTCGCCAGCTCGGTGATCCGCTCGACATGGCCCGGGGCCAGATCGGGGCGCAGCTTGATGACGACATCGCCGCCCTTTCCGTCGCCGCAGTCGAGAGTGAGGGTGAGCGTGTCGGCCATGGGGAATCTCCAGTCGGTCGGTTGGTATACCCGCGCGATATAGGGCCTGTGTGACCTTTGTCACCCCGCCCCAACCCGCGCCTTGCTTTTCTCCCGCCGCTGCCTAGACCGGCGCCATGGTCGATCCTGCCAGCCTCGACGAAGACCTGCTCGCCGCGCCGCTCGCGGAAGAGGATGGCGCGCGCCCCGACGACCGGATCGACGACGAGCGGCTCGACACCGAGAACACGCTGAAGAAGGACTATGTCCGCAGCGTGCGCGAAGCGCTCGATGCAGGCGACAAGGGGCTGGTCTACGATCTGGTCGAACCGCTCCATGCGGCAGACATCGCCGACTTGCTCGAGCTGCTCGAACCGGGCGAACGGGCGGAGCTGGCGGCCGCGATCACCGACCTGATGACCTCGGACGTTATCGCCGAGCTCAACGACTGGGTTCGCGAAAGCATGATGGAGGCGCTGCCCGCCGACGCGGTCGCCGCCATCGCCGAGCAGCTGGAGACCGACGACGCGGTCCAGCTGATCGAGGACCTTGACGAGGCTGACCAGCAGGCCGTGCTGGCGGAAATGGACGACGAGGACCGCGTCGCCATCGAGTCCGCGCTTTCCTATCCCGAGGAAACCGCCGGCCGGCTGATGAGCCGCGACGTGGTCGCGGTGCCCGAGCACATGACCGTGGGCGACCTGATCGACTACTTGCGCGACCAGGGCGACCTGGCGACCGAATTCCACGAAGTCTTCGTCGTCGACCATCGCCACCACCCGGTCGGCACCTGCGCGCTGAGCTGGATCCTCACGACGCCGCGCCACATCGCGCTGACCGACGTGATGAAACGCGACCAGACCCTGATCCCGGTCGGGCTCGACCAGGAAGAGGTCGCGCTGATGTTCCAGAAATACGCCCTGATCTCGGCCGCGGTGGTCGACGAGGAAGGGCGCCTTGTCGGCCAGATGACGGTCGATGACGTGGTCCACATCATCGCCGAGGAAGCGGGTGAGGACGTGCTGCTGCTCAGCGGCGCGGGCGACGGCGACATCAACGAGCCGATCCGCGAGGCCTATGCCGCGCGCGTGCGCTGGCTGGTGGCGAACCTTGGCACCGCCGTGGTCGGCAGCGGGATCATCGCGTTTTTCGGCGCGGCGATCGAGCAACTGGTCGCACTGGCCGTGCTGATGCCAATCGTCGCCAGCATCGGCGGCAATGCCGGGACCCAGACCATGGCGGTGGCGGTGCGCGCAATTGCCATGAACCAGCTGACCCGGGCCAACACGGGCCGCATCCTGTGGCGCGAGCTGCGCGTGGCCCTGCTCAACGGCGCGACCATTGCCGTGCTGATCGGGCTGGCCACCGGGTTCCTGTTCACCCCCATGCTCGGCGCAGTGATTGCGGTGGCGATGGTGATCAACATCATCGTCGCGGGCCTGGCGGGCGTGCTGGTGCCGGTGGTGTTCGACCGCCTGAAGCAGGACCCGGCGGTCGCCAGCAGCGTGTTCGTGACCATGATCACCGATTCGATGGGCTTCCTCGCCTTCCTCAGTTTGGCAGTGGCGAGCGGTCTCACCGGCTGATAGCCCCCTCCCCACAACGGGAGAGGAGAGCGCACGATGGGCCGGGTACAGGACAAGGTCGTATTGCTGACCGGGGGCGCGATGGGCCTCGGCAAGGCGGCAGCCAAGGCGCTGCTGTCGCAGGGCGCCACGGTCATCATCAGCGACTACAACGCCGAGGCCGGGCACGCGACTGCCGCCGAACTGGGCGAACGCTGCCATTTCATCGAGCAGGACGTGACCGACTGGGCGCGCTGGGGCGCAGTCATCGCCGAAGTCGAAGCCCGGTTCGGGCGGCTCGACGTACTGGTCAACAACGCCGCCATCACCGTTTACGGTTCGATCGCCGACCTCAGCCCGGAAGATTTCCGCCGCTGCTTTACCTTCGACGTCGATTCGATCTTCATGGGGTGCAAGGCGGCGATCCCGCTGATCGCCAAGTCGGGCGGCGGCTCGATCGTCAATTTCTCGTCTGCCGCGGGAGTCAAGGCCAATGCCGACCTTGCCGCCTACAACAGCGCCAAGGCGGCGGTGCCGATGCTGACCAAGTCGATTGCGCTCTACTGCGCGCGGGAACGCAACGGCGTGCGGGTCAACTGCGTCCAGCCGGGCACGATCCTGACCCCCAATGTCGAAAGCGTGATCGCCGGGACGCCTGACCCGGACGCCACCCGCGAGGCGTTCAGCCTGGCCCAGCCGATCGGGCGGATGGGCGAGCCGGAGGATATCGCCCACCTGATCGTCTACCTTGCATCGGACGAGAGCAAGTTCGCCACCGGCGCCGCTTTCGCGGTGGACGGCGGCCTCAGTATGGCTTGAACCGGCTGGCATCAGCGCCCAGTTAGGTTCGATGCCGCTCAACATGACCAAGATCGCGTTCGGCGCGAAGAGCTGGGACGATCTCGCCGGGTGGTACGAGGACCGGCGCGAGATCCGCCTCACCACCCGCTATCTGCCCAAGCGGCACGCGGAGATGGTTGGCGGATCGCTCTACTGGATCCTCGACCACACGCTGGTCGCGCGCAGCGCCATTCTCGGCTTCAGCGAGGCCCCGGGCGGGCGCTGGCATATCGAGCTGGAACCCGTGCTGGTCCGGGTCGAGCCCCGCCCCAAGCGCGCCCACCAGGGCTGGCGCTATCTGGCCGCCGAAGATGCTCCGCGCGATCTCGCCACCGATGAAGCGGCAGGTGACGTGCTGCCAGCCTCGGTGGTCAAGGAACTGGCGAAGCTGGGGCTGGTCTAGCGCTTGCGCAGGCTGTCGATCCAGTCCCGCACATCCATTTCGTCACGTTCGGCCTTGGCTTCGTAAGTGTCCAGCAGCGGGTCGATCCGCTCCCGCACGCGGCGCACGTTGGAACGGTGGCTGACCACGAACCGCTCCCGCGCGAGCAGTTGCGGCACCACGATCGCGGCAAAGCGGTCGGCATCCATCCCGAATTGCATGAAGTTCTCCGGACCGATCGCGGTGTGGACCCAGCCGGGAAACATGGTGCCGACATGGACATGCGGCGGCACGTCCTCGCGCAGGCTCTCGGTCAGGCCGAGCACGGCGTGTTTCGCGGCAATGTAGGTGCCCATGCGCGGGGCGGCGCAGAACAGCGCGTTCTCGCTCGCGGTGTTGTAGAGCGCGCTGTCCTGCTCCTGCGCCACGAGGCGGGGTGCGAACACCTTGCACCCGTTCCACACACCCCAGTAGTTGATATCGAAATGGCGCCGCGCCGCTTCAGGATCGATATCCCACAACTTGCCCGGTGGGCCGCCGACCCCGGCATTGTTGAGCACCAGATCGACATGACCGTGCCAAGCGAATGCCTGATCGGCCAGTGCCTCGACCGAAGCGAGCTCGGCGACGTCACACGGCACCGGCAACACCGCTTCGCCCAGTTCACCCGCCACCAGCGCCAGCCGGTCGGCGTCACGGTCCGCCAGAACGACTTCACCGCCTTCCGCAATCAAGCGCCGTGCAATCGCCTGTCCGATCCCGCTGGCACCGCCGGTGATGACGGCGACCTTGCCTGCGAAAGCACTCACAGTCCCCGCTCGACCACGCGGCGCAGCGCGGTGACGTAAGTCTCCGGCGCCTGCGCACCGGGGATCAGGAACTTGCCCTGCACCACCATCGCCGGAACACCGGAGATGTTCATGTCCCACGCCTGCTTTTCTTCCGCCCGCACCCGCGCACCGATTGCGGGGTCGGACAGGGCGGCGAGCGCCCCGGCGCGGTCGAGCCCGACTTCTTCCGCGACATCGAGCAGCACGTCGCGCGCGCCGATCCGGCGGCGCTGGTTGAAGTGGGCGCGGAACAGCGCGAGCTTCAGTTCGGTCTGCTTCGCGGGACCGTATGCCTCCAGCGCCCAGACCAGCAGGCAATGCGCGGCGAAGGTGTTCCACATCATTGCCGGAGGGGCGTCACCATCACCTTCGAACGCCAGTGACACCCCGGCGCTGTCGGCAATCGCCTTCATCTGCCCGCGCACCGCCTCGGTCTCTTCCGGGCTGCGGCGGTACTTGCGGGCGAGGTGCGCGCCCTGCTCCTCGCCGGTCACGGGCATGTCAGGGTTCAGTTCGAACGGACGCCAGCGGACCTCGGCCTCGATCTCCCCGTCCAGCTCGGCCAACGCCTTCGACAGCTGGCCATAGCCGATTGCGCACCACGGGCACATCACGTCGGACCATACGTCAATGACGAGGCGATAGGGCGCGCTCACCGGTCGAGCCACCAGGTCACGAGATGATACGCGATGGCGAAACTGCGCGGGAAGATCAGCGTCTCCGTCCCGGCGGTCCCGGCAGCGCGGGCCGTTTCCAGCTCGGCGCGGGAAAACCAGCGGGCTTCCTCCAGCTCGGTTTCATCGATCACGATCTCATCATCGACTGCGATCGACGTGCAGCCGATCATCAGCTGGCTCGGGAATGGCCACGGCTGGCTGGCGATGTAGCGCACGTCGCGCACGGAAATCCCGGCCTCTTCCTTGACCTCGCGCGCGACCGCTTCCTCGATCGTCTCGCCCGGCTCGACGAACCCGGCCAGCGCGGAGAAGATGCGCGGCGGGAAACGCGGCTGGCGACCGAGCAGCAGATGCTCGCCGTCGGGGTGCTCGACCAGCATGATGGTGACGGGGTCGGTGCGCGGGAAGTGATCGGCGCCGCACGCGTCGCAGTGTCGCTGCCACCCGCCCTTGGCAATCTCGGTCGGCGCGCCGCAGCGGGCGCAGAACCTGTGCCGCGCATGCCAGTCAACCAGGCTGCGCGCGCCGCCGTAAAGCGCGAGGTTGCCCGGCTCGAGCTGCTGCATCGCGTTCCAGATCGACGGGTTGGCATAGGCCGGTCCGCTTGCGCCTTCGTCAGGCACGGCAGCGAAGCAGGCCTTGCCTTCGAGCAGGCCGAGGAACACCAGTTCCGCCTGCTCCGGCGCTTCGGCCAGAGTGCCCCACTGGAGCTGGCCATCTTCGCTGAACACGGGGTTCAGCCCATCGAGCCGCAGCAGCCGCGCCTTCCAGTTCATCAATCCTGCAAGCGCATCGGGATCGACCCGGATGTGGTCGGCCCGCTCCAGCGGGGAACCCGAAAAGGCGATTTCCGCCATCGTCACAGGCCCTTCATCGCCGCCAGATCCTTGAGCACGATCTCGGGGAAGCTGCGCTGGATCGGATAGGCTTCGGACGGCATGTACTGGGTGAACAGCGCCGCGCGCAGGCCGCTTTCGATGTCCGCGAAGGCGGCTGTACCCGCCGCCCCGCCCCAGCCGAATGCGCTGCCGGTGACCCGGCCGCCCGCACCGAAGCCTTCGCCGCCGACCCAGGTGCCCTTGGTCTCGACCCCGTCGGGCAGGAGGTTGGATGCCGCCAGCCGCACGGTCGCTTCCGCCATCACCCGGGTGCCGTCGAGCACGCCCTTGCCCACCAGCATGCGCTGGAACCGGTCATAATCGTTCGGGCTCGACACCAGCCCGGCCCCGCCGAACGGGAAGGCAGGTTCATCGAGATAGATCGAGCTGTCCGCGGGATCGAGCGGCAGCGGCATGCCGTTGAGGATGCCGTAGTTGCTGGTGAGACGCCCTTTCTCGCTTTCCGGGACGCGGAACCAGGTGCTGGTCATGCCGAGCGGGCCGAACAGGCGCTCTTGCAGGAAAGCATCGAACGGCTGGCCGGAGACGGCTTCAATCACCCGCCCGAGCAGGTCGAGGCTGACCGAGTAGCTCCACTTGGTGCCCGGCTGGAGCACCAGCGGGACCTTGGCGAGGCCATCGGCAAAGGCTTCGAGGCTGCCGACGGGCTTGGCCCGGCTGAGCCCCGGGATCGGCACCCGGCTGACCTGCCCCGGCACCAGCCCTGCTTCCTCGTAGGCCTTCACGATGGGGCCTTTCTGGATGATGCCGTAGCCGAGCCCGGCGGTGTGCGTGAGCAGGTGGCGGATGGTGATCGGGCGGGCCAGCGGCTCGAGATTGTCCTCGCCGATGCCGCCGTCGTATTCCTTCTGCACCATCATTTCGGCGTAGGCGGGCAGGATGTCCGCCAGTGGCTGGTCGAGCGTGAGCTCGCCGTCCTCGATCAGCATCAGGGTGGCCACGCCGGTAATCGGCTTGGTCATCGAATAGATGCGGTAGAGGCTGTCGCCATCGGCGGGTGCATTGCGGCCCAGGGTCAGCACGCCCTTGGCGATCACTTCCGGCGCGTTCTGGCCCCAGCCCATGGTCGCGACCATGTTGGCGACCTTGCCTTCCGCGACATAGCTTTCCACCGTTGCACGTACACCCGGCCAGCTCGCCACCGTGTCACGCGCGAGCAGTTCGCGGCCCAGCGGCAGACCGGCCATCGCCGTCCCCGCACCGAGCAGGATGCCGCCACGCAGGAGCGAGCGGCGCGACACCTGAGGCTGGTCGAAAGTGCGGAAAGCCATGGCAGGTCCTCTCTTGAAATGTTTTGCCGCGCTCCTGTGCGGCAGCCGTGCGGGCGGGTCAATCACCTCTCTTGCCAAGTCGCGGTGTGGTATCCATATAAGACACATGGCAAACCTACTCTCCATTGTGTTCGGGATCGTCGCGCTGGTGATCGTGATCCCTTCGACCATTCCCCTGCTCGGCTGGGGCAACTGGCTGGCGCTGCCGTTCGCGGTTGCAGGCGTCGGCCTCGGCGCACTCTCGCGCAGCAACGGCGGGCGCAATTTCTGCCTGATTGTGCTGGCAATCGCGATCGTGCGGCTGATGCTGGGCGGCGGGTTTATCTGAGCGAGAGCACCCGCTGCGCCGCCTTGTGGAACAGCGTCGGCAGGCCCGCATCGTCCAGCCGGTCGAGCGGCCACCACTCGCCTTCGCCCGCAGGCTTGGCCTCACCGGAATAGCGCAGCACCGCCAGTTCGAGCGTGGCGTGCGTGAACACGTGCCGCACCGCCCCCACGGCTTCCCACACGCCCTCCAGCGGCGGCGCGCCCGCTCCATCCGCGCGCGCGCTCCAGCCGTCGTCCGGCAAGGCACGCATCCCGCCGAGCATCCCGGTACCTTCGCGTCGTACCAGCCACACCGCACCGGACCGCTCGATCCAGAACGCGGTGCCGCGCCGTTCGGGCTTGGCCTTCTTCGCCGCTTTCACCGGATAGCGCGCCGGTTCTCCCTCCGCCCGCGCGGCGCAATGCTTCGCGAGCGGGCACAGCAGGCAGCGCGGATCGCGGGGCGTGCACACCGTCGCGCCAAGGTCCATCATTGCTTGCGCGAAATCACCCGAACGAACCTCGGGTGTGATGGCATCGGTCCGCGCCCGGATGCCCTTGCGCGCCTGAGGAAGCGGCTCGTCGAGAGCGAACAGCCGCGCCACGACCCGCTCGACATTGGCATCGACCACGACTGCGCGCTGGCCGAATGCAATCGCCGCCACGGCCGCCGCGGTATAGTCCCCGAGGCCGGGCAAGGCGCGCAGGCCCGCTTCGGTGTCCGGAAATCCGCCCAGTTCCGCCACCGCCCGCGCC
>JAHDXX010000109.1 GCA_023384025.1 Sphingomonadaceae bacterium | reverse complement strand
AGTCTGGGCCGTGTCTCAGTCCCAGTGTGGCTGATCATCCTCTCAGACCAGCTAAGGATCGTCGCCTTGGTAGGCCATTACCCCACCAACTAGCTAATCCTACGCGGGCCCATCCAAAGGCGATAAATCTTTGGTCCGAAGACATTATCCGGTATTAGCAGTCATTTCTAACTGTTATTCCGAACCTAAGGGCAGGTTCCCACGCGTTACGCACCCGTGCGCCACTAGACCCGAAGGTCTCGTTCGACTTGCATGTGTTAGGCATGCCGCCAGCGTTCGTTCTGAGCCAGGATCAAACTCTCAAGTTTGTGTCACACACCAGACAAGCACGGGGATAACCCCGCAAACCTGCTTGGCATGAGCTTCAAGGAGCCGATACCTGCACTGTCAAACGTAATGGATACGAATGAACATGCATCACCCAGCGCCCGCGTGGTGCGAGCGAAGGATGTGGCAATCGGCTTAGTTAACCGGTATCCGGAGCCTTAAAACCCCCGGACCGGGCGCCGTCGCCCACATGTCCCTTCATCAAAAACCAACGATGTCAAAGAGCCGCCAAGACATTAAAAGGCGGACAGCAATGGCTCCCCGATTTTACACCGGGGGACCGGCTATCCGTTAATGCTGGCGACCGAAGCTGCGAAGGCGGTGGAAACCGTCAGCGCCGCGTCGGTGGAGCCCATCTATGCGCGGTTCGGGATTCGGTCAACGGCTTTTTGCAATTTTGTTGCGCCTTTGTTGTAATGCATTGAAAGAACGATTGAATTTGGGCCGCCATGAGCGGGCTAATGGCTGAATCGGGCCGAATCGTCCGGTCTAACGGGTGTTTTTTCCGGGAATCCGGGCTGCAGAAGGGCGATTCCGCCGGTCGGACAATATTCACCATTCTTGGATAGGGGCACTTGGGTGAGCGATGCCATCCCCAGTCCGGTCCCCGTTGAATCGGGAGACGTAACCTTTGCGCGCCGCGTGCGCAGCGCGATGGCCTGGCGCTGGGGCTCGCAGGTACTTGCACAGGTGATCGCGTGGACTTCCACCATAGCGGTCGTCCGCCTGCTCGATCCGTCAGACTACGGCCTCTACGCCATGTGCCAGGTGGTGCTGACGGCGCTGACTTTCCTCAACGGACAGAGCTTTGCCACCTCGCTGGTCCAGACGAATCATGTCGACGAGCGCCGAATCGGGCAGGTGTTCGGGCTGCTGTTGCTGCTGAACGGCGGCCTTGCCGCGATCCAGTTCCTCACCGCGCCGCTCGCGGCCGCCTATTTCCGGGAACCGCTGGTCGCGGACATGCTCCGGATCCAGGCGATCATCTTCCTGACAATCCCCTTCGCCGCCGTGCCGCAGGAACTGCTCGCCCGGCGAATCGAGTTCCGCAACCAGGGGCTGGTCAATCTCGCCAGCGCCACGGTTGGGGGCGTGGTCGCCTTTGCGATGGCCTGGCTCGGCTATGGTGTGTGGGCACTGGTCTATGCCCCTGTGGCCATGTTCGCCACCCGGGCGATCGGCCTGACTTACGCCGCGCGCATCTTCGTGAAGCCAGTGTTCGATTTTCGTGGCGCGGGTGATCTGATCAGCTTTGGCGGCACGCTGACGCTGTGCCAGTTCATGTGGATCATCCAGAGCCAGAGCGACGTGGTGATCGCAGGGCGCAGTTTCGACACGCACGATCTGGGGCTCTACACCAACGCGCTGTTCCTTACCCTGATCATCACCGGCAAGTTCCTGCCGCCGGTGAATGACGTCGCTTACGCGGCCTATTCGGAACTGCACAAGCAGGGCAAGGCGCTGGCACCGTACTTCCTGCGCACCCTGCGGACCGTTTTCCTGGTCACCGCCCCGCTCTACTTCGGTCTGGCGCTGACCGCCGAACCGGCAGTCACATTGCTGTTCGGAGAGAAATGGGTGGAAATGGCCCCGCTGGTGGCGGGCCTCGCCATCGCCATGCCGTTCTTCGCCGTGCAGATCGTCTGTTCCCCGGCGACCAACGCAATGGGCCTGCCGCGGGTCTACCTGACGACCAATACCATCGGGGCCGTGCTGTTTCCGCTGCTGTTCGCCCTTGCAGTGGAGGGCGGCGTGATGGGGCTGGTGCATGCCTGGTGGATCGGCACCCCCACCCTGCTGCTTACCACGCTGTTCTTCATCCTGCCCAAGGTCGGCCTGCGCTGGCGCGCCCTGGCAGTCGAGATGGCCCCGGTGCTGCTCGCATCGGGAATCATGGCGCTGGCCGTTTGGCTGGTGCGTGGTCTCGTCGCCGGCTGGCCGCCAGTGGCACAGCTTGCGGTTCTCGTGCCGCTGGGCGGGCTGGCCTACCTTGCGACCCTGGCCGTGGTTGCAAAGCGCTATCTCACCGAATCGTGGGACATGATCCGGCACCGCGAGATCAGCACCACCTGACCGGGTGCATGGCGCTTTGGTGCCGGCCCCGCGCCGTGGTATGGTGCCCGTAACGCGGCGCCGTGCCGCGCGGGAGACGCCCCATGCCGCTCGCCCTCGCCCCGATGCTTGCCCTCTCTCTGGCCGCCGCGCCGCCAGCCGATGTCCGGGTCGCGCCCGCACCAGGACCGCTCGCTCACAGCGAGACGGCCGAGGTGGTTGCCGGAGAAAGCGACCGCCATCTGCGCTTCACTGTCCCGGTGCTGATCGAAGGCGAAGGCCCGTTCGATTTCATGGTCGATACCGGCGCCGAAGCGACCGTCGTGACCGACCGCGTGCGCGACCGGCTCGCGCTGGAATCCTCCGGATCGGCGATTGTCGTCGGCATGGCCAGCCGGGTTCCGGTGGAACTCGTCTCGCTCGACGGGCTGGAATTCGCTGCCCGCGTCTTCGACGGCCTGAAAGTGCCCTTGCTGGAAGCCCGGCATGTCGGGGCTGACGGCATCCTCGGGCTCGACACGCTGCAGGACCTGCGCGTGCTGATCGATTTCCGCACCGACACGATCGCGGTCGACGATGCTGCGGCTCTGGGCGGCAACAAGGGGTACGAGATCGTGATCCGCGCCCGCCGCAAGCTCGGCCGGCTGATCATCACCGAGGCGACCATCGATGACGTTCGCACCGCGATCATCCTCGATACCGGCGCCCAGTCGAGCGTCGGCAACCTCGCGCTGCGCCGCAAGTTACGGGCCCGCTCACGCCAGGAAGTGCGCAACCAGGACGTCAACGGCCACGAATTCGAAGGAACGGTCGACATTGTCGGTTCGCTCAGGATCGACGACATGCAGCTCAGCAACCTTCCGGTGATGTTCGCTGACGGGCCTGCCTTCGCCCAGCTCGGCCTCGCCAAGCGACCGGCCATGATCCTCGGCATGCGCGATCTCAGGGTGTTCGACCGGGTGGCGATCGACTTCGCGGCCCGGCAGATCCTGTTCGACGCACCGCGCGGCAGCGGGATCCGCCCGAAGCTCAAAACCAACAACATCCCCATGCCGCTCTGATCATCCGGGATTGCGGGGGGCGGGATAACCCCCCACATGGGCGCGATGCCGCCTGACCATCCAACCGATACGCCCGCCGACCATGACAGCTGGGCCACGCTCAAGCGGTTCCTTCCCTACCTCTGGCCCAAGGGTGATCCGGGGCTGCGCTGGCGAATCGTCGGTGCGTTCCTGTTCGTGCTGCTGGCCAAGGGGACGATCCTGGCCCTCCCCTTTGCCTACAAGAGCGCGGTCGATTCGATGGCGACCCCGTCGAACGAAGCCGCGCTCGCCGCCATCGCGCTGGTGCTCGCCTATGCGCTTGGCCGGTTCGGCAGCGTGCTGTTCGACAACTTGCGCAACATTACCTTCGAGCGGGTCGGGCAGGACGCGACGCGGCGGCTGGCGGAAGACGTCTTTGCCCGGCTTCATCGCCTCAGCCTGCGGTTCCACCTCTCGCGCCGCACCGGCGAAGTGACCAAGACCATCGAACGCGGAACCAAGAGCATCGACCAGATGCTCTACTTCCTGCTGTTCAACATCGCCCCGACCGTGATCGAGCTGATCGCGGTCGCGGTGATCTTCTGGTACAAATTCGGGTGGGAACTTGTCGCTGCCACTACCATAACGGTCGTGACCTATATCGCGGTTACCCGCTGGATTACCGAGTGGCGCACCCAGCTGCGGCGCGAAATGAACGACCTCGACGGGCGCGCGCTCGACCGGGCGGTCGATTCGCTGCTCAACTACGAGACGGTGAAGTACTTCGGCGCCGAAGCGCGCGAGGAAGCGCGCTATGCCAGCGCTGCCCGCGCCTATGCCCGGGCCGCGATCCGCAGCGAGAACTCGCTCGGGGCGCTCAACATCGCGCAGTCGCTGATCACCAACCTGCTGATGGCCGGTGCCATGGCCTGGACGGTGTGGGGATGGAGCAAGGGCGAACTGACCGTGGGCGACCTGGTGTTCGTCAACACCTACCTGATGCAGCTGTTCCGCCCGCTCGACATGCTCGGCTGGGTTTACCGTACCATCCGCCAGGGGCTGGTCGACATGGGCGCGATGTTCCGGCTGATGGACACCGCCGTCGAGGTCCGCGACGCACCCGGTGCCCCTGCGCTTGTGGTGCGCCAACCAACGGTGGCATTCGACAACGTCGTGTTCGGCTACGAGCGGGACCGGACAATCCTCCACGGCCTCAGCTTCGAAGTTCCCGCCGGATCGCGCACCGCCATCGTCGGACCTTCCGGAGCGGGTAAGAGCACCATCGCCCGGCTGCTGTTCCGCTTTTACGATCCCTGGGCCGGGCGCATCCTGATCGACGGGCAGGACATTGCCGGGGTCACGCAGACAAGCTTGCGCGCGGCCATTGGCATTGTCCCGCAGGACTCGGTGCTGTTCAACGAGACCATCGGATACAACGTGGCCTACGGCCGCGACGGTGCGAGCGAGGAGGACGTGATCCGCGCCGCGCGCGATGCGTCGATCCTGCCCTTCATCGAGCGGCTGCCACAGGGCTTCGACACGGAGGTGGGCGAGCGCGGGTTGAAACTGTCCGGCGGCGAGAAACAGCGCGTCGCCATTGCGCGAACGCTGGTGAAGAACCCGCCGATCCTTCTGCTCGACGAGGCGACCAGCGCACTCGACACCCGCACCGAACAGGACATTCTCGCCACGCTGCGCCGGGTAAGCGAGCACCGCACGACCCTGTCGAT
This sequence comes from Sphingomonadaceae bacterium, assembly GCA_023384025.1. Taxonomy (GTDB): domain Bacteria; phylum Pseudomonadota; class Alphaproteobacteria; order Sphingomonadales; family Sphingomonadaceae; genus 34-65-8. The sequence continues at coordinate 4,799 of JAHDXX010000109.1, read as the reverse complement.
CGCGCACCGCCTGTCGACCATCGCCGATTCGGACGAGATCCTGGTGCTCGACCACGGGCGGCTGGCCGAGCGCGGCACCCACGCCGATCTGCTGCGGCAGGATGGGCTCTATGCGGAAATGTGGGCGCGCCAGCTGTCCGAGCGCGAGGCGCTGGTTCAGGCAGCGGAATAGGATTCAGTCCTGACCGGGAAACCGGTCGAACCTTGGCAGCTCGTGCAACGTGGCTTCCCACGGCAGGGCATCGGCCATCTGCACGTGCTTGTCGGGCGGATAGGCAGCCGCATCGTCAAGCGTTGCCGTCTGGATGTCGACCATGCCCGGGAGCATGTTCTCGTTGATATAGGCAATGCCCGTGCCACAGGCACCGCAGAACAGGCGTTCGGCATCGGCAGAGGACCGGTAACGCTTCGGCTCGCCCTGCTCGATCGCGAAGTCGTCTGCCGCGACCCCGATCCACGCGACCCCTGCAGAGCCAGCGCAGCGGCGGCAATCCTCGCAATGGCAGACCGAGGAATGCCGCACCCCGCCCTGGAAACTGTAGGCAATGGCTCCGCAATGGCACCGTCCGCTCGGCATGGCTGCTCTCCTCTAGCCGTTCGTTGTCGCACTCGCGGCGAGCGCCTGCAAGGCCGCCATCGCGTCGCCAGCCCGGTCAACCGGAACGAACAGGTGATCGTGATGCAGCGCGGCGACCACATTGCAGGCGATGCCCGCATCCGCCAGCACAGTGGCAACCGCCGCGGTCAGGCCGACGCCTTCAAGGTCGGAGTGCACGGTCAGCACGATCCGCGCGAAAGCCGGTTCGCCGTCGGCCATGTCCGCAGGGACTATCGCGCTCACGCCTTCTGCTTCGCGAAACGTGCCAAGTGCAGCGCCGAGCAGTTCGGGCGCCCGGTCAGGCGTGACTGCGACGAAGGCCCAGCTGCGCGGGTCAAGCTCAGGTGCCATCCCCGCGATCATCGCGACGGTGTCGCGCACCGTCACAGGATGTACTTGCTGAGGTCAGTGTCGCCGGCAAGGTCCGCCAGCCGCTCGCGCACGTAAGCGGCATCGATCGTCACCGTTTCGCCGCCGTGGTCCTCGGCCTCGAAGCTGATTTCCTCCAGCAGCCGCTCCATGACCGTCTGCAAGCGCCGCGCGCCGATGTTCTCGACGCTCTCGTTGACCTGCGCGGCGATGCGGGCGACTTCGGCGACGCCGTCGCTCGTGATATCGAGCGTGACCTGCTCCGTCCCAAGCAGCGCGCGGTACTGCTCGACCAGGTTGGCGCGGGTTTCGCCGAGGATGCGGACGAAATCCTCCTCGGTCAGCGCGCGCAGTTCAACCCGGATCGGCAGGCGGCCCTGCAATTCGGGCAGCATGTCAGAAGGCTTGGCGACATGGAACGCGCCGCTCGCGATGAACAGCACGTGGTCGGTCTTCATCGGGCCGTACTTGGTGGCAACGGTGGTGCCCTCGATCAGCGGCAGCAGGTCGCGCTGGACCCCTTCCCGGCTGACCGAGCCGCCGCGCACGTCGCTGACCGCGATCTTGTCGATCTCGTCGAGAAAGACGATCCCGTTGGTTTCGGCATTGGTCAAGGCAACGCGGGCGACATCATCGTGATCGAGGCGCTTCTCCGCTTCCTCGTCGACGAGCTTGTCCCATGCGTCGGGCACGCGCAGCTTGCGCCGCTTCAGGTTCTGGCGCCCCCTCGCCTTGCCCAGCATGTCGCTGAGGTTGATCATGCTCGCCCCGCCCGGCATCCCGGGCACCTCGAACGTGGTCGGCGGCGCGTCCTCGATCTCGATCTCGACCTCGACGTCGTTCATCGCGTTCTCGACGATCCGCTGGCGGAAGGCCTCGCGGGTGGCTTCGCTGGCGTTCTCGCCCACAAGGGCCTTGAGCAGCCGGTCCATCGCCGCCTTGCTTGCGGCTTCACGCACCGACTCGCGGCGGCGGTCCTTCTCCAGCCGGATGGCTTCCTCGACCAGATCGCGGGCGATCTGCTCGACATCACGGCCGACGTAGCCGACTTCGGTGAACTTGGTCGCTTCGACCTTGATAAACGGGGCATCGGCGAGCCTGGCCAGACGGCGGCTGATCTCGGTCTTGCCGCAGCCGGTGGGGCCGATCATCAGGATGTTCTTCGGCGTCACCTCGTCGCGCAGTTCGGGGCCGAGTTGCTGGCGCCGCCAGCGGTTGCGCAGGGCAACCGCGACCGCGCGCTTGGCATCACGCTGGCCGATGATGTGTTCGTCGAGCGCCGCGACGATGGCCTTGGGGGTGAGGGACTGGGTCACGCTATCTTTTGTATCCTCGCGCTTGTGACGTGTGTGAGGTTGGATTCGCCGAGGGCAAATCCGTCAGACAACCTCGAGCGTCACATTGTCGTTGGTGAACACGCAGATCTCTGCCGCGACGCGCATGGCCTTGCGGGCGATCATCTCGGCATCGTCCTCGTAGTCGGCCAGCGCCCGGGCGGCGGCGAGCGCGTAGTTGCCGCCCGATCCGATCGCGGTGATCCCGCCTTCAGGCTCCAGCACATCGCCGTTGCCGGTCAGCACCAGCAGCACATCCTTGTCAGCGACAATCATCAGCGCCTCGAGATTGCGCAGGTACTTGTCGGTGCGCCAGTCCTTGGCCAGTTCCACCGCCGCGCGCATCAGCTGGCCGCTGTACTGCTCCAGTTTCTTCTCCAGCCGCTCGAACAGGGTGAAGGCATCGGCGGTCGCCCCGGCAAACCCGGCGACGACGGTACCGTCTTTCCCGATCCGCCGCACCTTGCGCGCATTCGGCTTCATCACCGTGTTGCCCATGGAGACCTGGCCATCGCCCGCAACGACGGTCTTGCCGTTGCGCTTGACGCCGACGATGGTGGTGCCGTGCCAGGGCAGAAGGCCGTGACTTGGCCCGTGGCTGGAGGAATGTTCGCTCATGCCCCGCGATATGGGGCCTTGCCCGCTACGGTCAAGCGATGCTGTCAGCCGCCGGGGCCGCCTGCGCCCGGAGCGCCGACCTGGCCGATGTTGCCGAACAGGTCTTCGAGGAAGCCGCGCTCCCGGCCCAGCGTCGGCGTCTTGTCCCCATCCGGGCTGATGGAAGCGACATTTTCCATCCCGGTGGTCTCGGCGGAAATCACGTTGCCTGCGGCATCGAACTTGACTGCCAGCACCGAATGGGTGCGGATCTTCGACGTGCCGAACGGGGCCCGCCCGGTAACGCTGGACACGTAATACCAGGTCTGCTCGCCGAACTGGCTGGTGAAGCTGGGCCGGCCAAGCGCTGCCGTGACCGATTGCCGGTTGTCGACCCCCGGCTGCACGCTGCCGATCAGCGCCGCATCCTGGATGTAGCCCCGGTTTTCGCGGATCGCATTGCAGCCCCCCAGAACCAGCGCCACAGCCATCACGGCCGTCGCACCAAGAGCCTTGCCTGCCTGCATCGATCGGTCTTCCCTTGCCTGCCGGATTGCCCGCCCGGGCAACCGCATTTCACTCGTTCGCGCAAGCCTTAGGGCGACATCGCGCGGCTGGCAACGGGTAGCGCTGCCTCGTGCCCGGCGACTGGGGAATGCGGCTTGAATTGCGGCTGAACGATTGCCCCCCTACATAGCGCGCATGAACCTGATCAAAGCCCTGTTCCGCCGCCAGCCCGATCCATCTGCCGCGCTGCGCCCGCTGTGGCATCGCGTCGTCGCCCTGTCGCGCGATCCGGTATGGTATCGCGATTGCGGCATGGCCGACACGGTCCAGGGCCGGTTCGACATGATCACGCTGGTGCTCGCCATGGTCCTGCTCCGGATGGAGCAGGAAGAGGCACTGCGCCCCTCCAGCACATGGCTGACCGAACTGTTCGTTGCCGACATGGACGGGCAGCTGCGCGAAACCGGCATGGGCGACCCTACCTTGGGCAAGGAAATGGGCAAGCTGGTCTCCGTGCTCGGAGGTCGACTCGGCGCGCTGCGCGAGGCGGGCGGCGACGCGGAACGGATTGCTGCTGTCGTGGCACGCAATGCCGCCGTAGAGGGTGACGGCAGCAAGGTGGCAGACCGCCTTGCCGCTTTCGCCGGCAAGCTGTCAGACGCTGACGCCGAGGCAATCCTGCGCGCGGAGATCACCCTGTGAGCGCACCGGAAATGACCCGCATGGTCAAGCGCAAACCCTTGCCCGCCGAGCCGGTGGAAGTCATCGCCACCGAGAGCGAGCGGGCTGCCCTCGCCCGCCGTTTCGGGATCAGCGCGGTCGAGCGCTTCGTCGCGCGGGTCGACCTTGCCGAAGATGGCGGCGCGGTCACCGCCGAAGGGATGCTTGAGGCCGACCTGATCCAGCCCTGCGCCATCTCGGGCGAGGACTTTCCGGTGTCGGTGCGCGACACGGTCGTGATGCGGTTTGTCCAGTCGCGGGGCGACCCGGTCGAACCGGATGCGGAAATCGAGCTGGCCGACGAGGAGCTCGACGAGATCGAGTATGACGGCGAGATGTTCGACCTGGGCGAAGCTCTGGCCCAGTCGCTGGCGCTGGCGATCGACCCCTACGCCGAAGGGCCCAATGCCGATGCCGCCCGCAAGGCCGCAGGTATCGTCAGCGATGAGGCTCCACGCGGCGCGCTGGCTGATGCACTCGCAGCGCTAAAGAAGGGTTGACCGGTGTCCCCAAATCCTCCCCCGGTGGGGGAGGTGGCAGCGCGCAGCGCTGACGGAGGGGGCGTTAAAGGATCGAGGGGGCGTGGGGGGGGGGGGGGGGCGCGCGGCGGCCCCCGCCGGCGCCCCCCCCGCCCCCGGGCGGCGGCGCGGCGGCGCGCGGGGGGGGGGGGGCGG
>JAHDXX010000108.1:3006-9978 GCA_023384025.1 Sphingomonadaceae bacterium | reverse complement strand
CCCGCCTCCCCGCCCGGCCACCAAAGCATAATGGCATGATTGGTGGCCGGGCGGGGAGGCGGGGCGGGTGGTCCGATCGACTAACGCCTCAGAAACTCGTCCTGACGCTCAAGCGGACATTGCGCCCGGCCAGCGGGACGAAGTCCTTGGTAAAGCTCGCGTGGCGGCGGCCGGTCGTGTCGAACAGGTTGTTGCCCTGCAGCAGCACGGTGACGTTGCGGTCGCCGCGCAGCGGTTTCCACGCGATCGAGGCGTTGACCTGGGTGAACCCGTCGGTCGGTGTTTCGAACGCGGCGACACGGTTCTGGTCGTCGAACCATTCGACTTCACCGCGCACGTCGAACCGCTCGGTCTGCGCCTCGATCGCGCCGAGCAGGCGTAGCGGCGGGATGCGCGGCAGCGGAGTGCCGTTGGCCAGCTCCGCCTTGATGTAATCGCCGCGCAGGTCGGCGATCAGGCGGAACGGTCCGCTGTCGACGATCGGCACGCTGATCTCGCCTTCCACGCCCATGTAGTCGACATCGCCCTGCAGGTATTCGAACACCGGCAACTCGTCTTCTTCCTCGCCGGTTTCGTCGAGGTAGATGAAGTTGTCGAACCAGTTGCGGAACACCGCGATGTTCACATCGGCAAGGCCGATCCGGCCGCGCACGAAGGCTTCGACACCCCATGCCCGTTCGGTGGTGAGGCCGGGATTGCCGACTTCGAACGCCTGCGTGGCAATGTGCGGGCCGTTGGAATAGAGTTCTTCCGCACTCGGGGCGCGCTCGGCCCGGTGACCGGTCACGCCGAAGCGCAGGCCCTTCTCCGTCTCATGGGCGAGGCCGACCGCGCCCGAGAACGTGTCGAACGAACGGCTCGCCGCGATCGGCTGCGACTTGACCTTGGTACCTTCGTAGCGACCCGCAAGTTCCAGCTGCAATGCGCCGAGCGGGATTTCCTGGAGGCCAAACACGGCGAACTGGTCGGTGCGGTTCTTGGGTACATAGGCCTCCGCCCCGTTGGCGTCGAAATCGCGGTAGTAATACTGAAGGCCGATCGAGCCGCGCCAGCCATCGCGGTTGGCCTGTTCCAGCACCGCGCGGGCCTCCATGCCCTTGACGTCGAACACCGTGCCGACCTCGTCGCCTTCGAATTCGGTGTGGGTATAGTCGGAATAGCCGACCCGGGTGTTGAGCGCCTCGAAGAAGCCATCGCCCAGCGCCAGCCGCCCGCGCAAGTCGGCGCGGAACTGTTCGAGCGCGATCGAGACGCTTTCCTCGCCGTCCTCTTCGCTGTGCTCCTCGTCCTCGTGCTCCTCGCCTTCGTGCTCCTCCTCGCCGTGGTGGTGCCCGGCGCCGGGGCGAAGGGGCACGCCATAACGGGTATCGTACCAGCCGATTGATGCGCCGAGGTTGCTATCGCCTTCGAAGAACGCGAACCCGGCGTTGGCCGACCAGGTGCGCGTGGCGCTGCTGGCAAGGGTGCCGCGGGCATTGGCGGCCTCACGCAGTTCTTCCGCCTCGTCCAGTTCGCCTTCTTCCTCTTCCTCGTCGGCATCGGCGAGAAGGTCAGCCCGCAGGCCCTCGGCAACGACGAAGCCGGGCACGCGCATGTCGTCGGTCTCGCGCCAGCCGCCGCTGGCGTGGACAACGAAGCTCTGCCCCACCGGCAGGTCGAGCGAAGCACCAGCCTCGCGCAGGTCGAATGCGGTGTCGAGCGCGCCCGCCATGTCGAGGTGGAACGGTTCGGTCATCCGGCGCTGCGGGATGCGCTTGTCGATCACGTTGACTGCGCCGCCGATCGCCTGGCTGCCGAACAGCAGCACGGCCGGGCCGCGCAGCACTTCGATCCGCTCCGCCGTCAGCGGGTCGATGGTCGTGGCATGGTCCGCCGAGGTGTTGGAAACGTCGGTCGTGCCGATCCCGTCCACCAGCACGCGCACGCGCTCGCCCTGGAAACCGCGCAGCACCGGTCGCGATGCACCGGGCGAGAAGCTGGTCGCCGAAACGCCCGGGACCTTGGTCAGCATGTCGCCGATCTGTCCTTCATGGCTGCGTTGCAGTTCCGCGCCTTCGAGCACCGAGGTCCCTGCAAGCACGTCAAGCTGGGTCACCCCGATCGCGCTGACCACGATCTCGCCAGCGGCATTGACCCCGCGGTGGTGCAGATCGTCGACCGGCTTTTCTTCCTGCGCCATCGCAGGCGTCGCAGCGAGCGCGGCGGCCAGGGCGAACAGGGACAGGGCGGGGGTGGCAGCGCGGCTACGTTCGTAAGAATGATACAACATAACGCGGCCCGATAACGGGCGAATCGGGCAAAGGAAAGCGCTTTCGACGAACAGCGCACCACCAGCGGCAAACCGCGCTGGCTGCCGTTTGGGTGTTGTCAAATGGTCGGAAAACTGGAGCGGGCGAAGGGATTCGAACCCTCGACCCCAACCTTGGCAAGGTTGTGCTCTACCCCTGAGCTACGCCCGCTCACTGGCGTTGACGGCGGCGCTGGCTGCCGTCGGGAAGCGCGCGGTTAGCAGCGGTGCCCCATGCCCGCAAGGGGAAAATGCGCAGGCCTGTTTGCCCTTCACAAATCCGCGCGAAGGCCCACATTGGGCCCCTGTCCGAATCCGCGCAACCGCGACCGACCAACAGGAGCATACCTTGGCAAGCATGGGCCTCAGCCTCGACGAACAGAAAGCGGTCGACCGGTTCCGCAAGACCGTGGTCGAACCGTCGATGACCAAGCTCGTCGTGCTCGATTTCTGGGCCGAATGGTGCGGCCCGTGCAAGGCGCTGACCCCGGTGCTGGAGAAAGTGTGCGGCGAATATGCCGAGAAGGGCGTGGTGCTGGCCAAGGTCAACGTGGACGAGGAGCAGTTCATCGCCGCCCAGTTCCAGGTGCGCTCGATCCCCACGGTCTACGCCATGTTCCAGGGCCAGCCGGTCGCCGACCTGACCAATGCCCGCAGCGAATCGCAGCTGCGCCAGACGCTCGACCAGATCCTTGCGCAGATCCCGGTGGAGCCGGGCGCGCTGGAAGGCGAGCCGGAAGCGCCCGACGTGTCCCAGTTCATCGAAATGGGCGAGACCGTGCTGGCCGAAGGCGACGGCGCGCGGGCAGCAGCAATCTTCGGTCAGGTGGTCGAAATGGCGCCGGACAACGCGCAGGCTCATGCGGGGCTGGTCCGGTCGATGCTCGCCGCAGGCTTGCCCGAGCAGGCGCAGCAGGTCTTCGATGCCTTGCCGCCGGAGATCCAGGCTGACCCGGCCCTCCATGCCGCCAAAACCGCGCTGGAGCTGGCCGCGACCCGCGTCGATGACAGCGAACTGCAGGCCCTGCGCGCGGCGGCGGTCGAGAGCCCTGCCGACATGGACAAGCAGCTCGCCTTTGCCGAAGCGGCCTATGCCGCGGGCGAGCGGGACGAGGCGGCGGACACACTGCTGCGCATGGTCGCCCACGACCGCGAATGGAACGATGGCGCCGCGCGCGCCAAGCTCCTCCAGATCTTCGAGGCAGTGGGTCTGGAAGACGAATGGGTGGTCGCGACCCGGCGCAAGCTGTCGCGGGTGCTGTTCGGATAGCGCCATGGCCCAGCGTCTCGCCATCTTCCCGCTGACCGGCGCGATCCTGTTTCCCGGATTGCACCTGCCGCTGCACATCTTCGAGCCGCGTTACCGGGCGATGATCAGCGACGCGCTGGCGCGTGACCGGCGGATCGGGATGATCCAGCCGCAGCAGCCGGTCGAGGGCGCGCCGCTCTATGACATTGGTTGCGTCGGGCGGATCGGCGATGTCGAGATGCTCGGCGATGGGCGCTACAACGTTGTGCTCGAAGGTGAGAGCCGCTTCCGGGTGCTGCGCGAACTGGAAACCACTACCCCGTTCCGCAAGGTCGAGGCCGAGCTGCTGGCCGACGATCCGGACGAGGCCCTGTCCGCGATCGAGCGCGCCGGGTTCGAGTTCGAATCCCGCCGGTTTGCCGATGCGCAGGGCTACAAAGTTGACTGGGATTCGGTCGAGCGGCTCGACGACCAGACGCTGATCAACGGCGTATCCCAGATCGCCCCGTTCGATGCCGCCGCCAAGCAGGCGCTGCTGGAGGCCGGCTCCCTCGCAAAGCGGTGCGAGTTGCTGGTCCAGCTGATGCAGTTCTTCGGCCACCGCGATGGCGACGAGGAGATCATCACGCTGCAGTAGGGCTAAATTTGAAAAACTGTAGGCGGTTTCACGGCAGAAATATCAGAAATTTGCGGTTGAATCAAAGAGCTCCGATCTCTTTCTTACTTTTTTGAAATACAGATGCCTAATTCGGTGGTTACCTTTATTGATCATAAATCAAAGCCTATTCTTCCATCAATTGCTCGAGGCTTAAAAGTTCTAAACTCGGTTTCTCAACGAGATACCAAGCTTTGAGCGATGTAGAGAAGTCGGCGCGATCTGGATGGTCGACGTAGGCGTAAACACCTTCAGGTACAGGATCAACGAACCGGAACTGACCAATTACGCATACTGGGTCACCACCACTGTAGGGAACGCGCTTATGCCATCCAGCTGGTCCTCGTCCCTCTGCTGCCGCATTCAAAACGTCGGCGACCATTTCCAACGTCGTAGTATCTGGCTTGCCAATATCCTCTCCGGATAAAACTGCCAAACCAGCCAAGGTTGCGGACAAATTAGTTTCAGCAATACCAACTCCGATTTGGGGCTTGATATAGCTGAGAGGGTTATTCGAAATTGCAACAATGCGATCACTAGGCAAAGTTATTGCCGCCGCTATTGCGCTTTCAGATCCAAAATTGTCAATATCTGACTTATATATTTCTTCAAAATCTACTTTAAATGATTTTACGTTTATTATAGCAGTTCCCCAATTATTGTGTATCACTCTGATAAGGTTGTCGATACGGTTAGACATTATTTGGAATTTCTCACGCAACCTCTCATCGATATCGACCAGATTGACAGTAACCGCTTTCGTATGGGGGTCGAACCGCAGGTGCCGCTGGCCCTGCTGATCAGTACAAGCAATCGGCATCAAGAATGTGGCTCCAATTTCATTCTCAAATGCTTGCTTCAAGAAAGCTGCGCGAGCGTCCGGCCCGCCACCGTCTAAATCGCCTGCCGGTGCCTTAGCGAGAATGGTATCTATCCTCTCAAAATACGCGAGAGGATCGGTCAGGTCTTCTTTGGAAATCGATGTCTTGATACCGTCGTCTAGGGCCCGAACTTGGCCCGCAGGCGCGACATTGTTGTTCTCTCCGCAGCATGCCAATGTGAAGAGGAATATCACCGAAACATAGCGCCGCATAAAGGGTCCTCGTTTTATCGCGATATCTGGCGATTCCGTGTTCTCTCCGCTTCGTTGTCGTCCGCCCCCGTGCCCTCAAATCCCGAAGCTGCCCTTCAGCCCGTCGATCACGTATTGCGCGGCCAGCGCCGCCAGCAGCACGCCGAGCAGGCGGGTGATCACGGCCTCGACCCGGTCGCCGAGCAGGCGGATCAGCGGTCCCGCGGCGATCAGGGCGAGCATGGTGAGGAGCAGCACCGCGCCCAGTGCGGCCAGCACCACCAGCGAGCCTTCCGGGCCTTTCGCTTCGTTTTGCAGCAGCATGACCGCCGCGATTGCGCCCGGCCCGGCCAGCATCGGCATCGCCATCGGGAAGACCGAGACGTCTTCTACCTCGGGAGTCGCGGCGACTCTCTCCGCGCGTTCCTCGCGCCGCTGGGTGCGCTTCTCGAACACCATGTCGAGCGCGATCAGGAATAGCATGAAGCCGCCGGCAATCCGGAAGCTGTCGAGCTCGATATGCAGCGCGCTGAGCAGTTGCTCCCCGAACAGCGCGAAGCCGACCAGGATGATCCCGGCGATCACGGTCGCGCGGATTGCCATGACCCGTGCCTGCCGCGCGGTCGCACCTTTGGTCAGCCCGGCATAGATCGGCGCGCACCCGGGCGGGTCGATCACCACGAACAGGGTGATGAAGGCGGACAGGAAGAACTCGTACATCGCTGCCCCCTAGCCGGGATTGAAGCCGATATCGAGTACCTCGTCCCACTCGCCCGCTGTGTTGGAGAGGACGATGACGCGGCGCGCGCCATCCTCACGCTGCTGGGCGAGCCAGTGCAGCGTGCCGTCGGGCGATGTCGCGCTGGCCACAGGGGCGGGGTTGGTCTGCGGGCCGGGGGCACCGGGCCTGCCCTTGCAGTCGGCGACGTGGCCCTTGATCAGCTCCATCGCCAGCACCACGATCTCGTCTTGCCCGCGCGCCTGCTCCGGGCGGGGCGGGGGTTGCGGACTGTCGGGTGCCTGCACGTGATAGCTCCAGTCATAGCCGCCATCGTCCTGCCGTTTCCAGGCGGTGGCATAGCTGCCGACCAGGCCCGCAGCATCGCGGAACCGGCCCTGGCTGACCGCCAGCGTGCCGTCGCAGCTCATCCACACATCGCGCGGGGCCCAGCGCATGGCTTCGGCCGGATTGGCGCGTCCGCGCAGCCATTGCGCCGCATCGACCGGGCCGCTCTCGAGATGGAGCACCGCTCCGGGCGCGGCGCGCTCGGCAAAGGCGCTCCACTGCCCCTGTTCCCGCGCTGCGCGGGCAAAGCCGCTCTCGGCGGCGACGATTTGCCCCGGCTGGGCGAGGCCGGTGGTACCGGCGCTGGCCAGCGCGCGCTCGATCATCTTGACCGGGGTGCGCGGCGGGCCGGAAGCGCAGCCGGCGAGCAGGGAGATAGAGGCGAGCGCGGCGATCTTTCTGAGCATCGTCATCTCCTATCCGTTCGGGCTGATCTTGTCGAAGGACGGATTCCCGTAATCAATCCTCCCCCTCCGGGGGAGGTGGGCCGCCGCAGGCGGGTCGGAGGGGGTCGTGCCCTGTCGAAGACTTCGTGGGGGGCGCCCCCCCCCGGCGCGCCGGGCCCCCCCCCCCCCCCCCGGGGGGGGGGGGGGGTGGCGGACCCCCCAACACCAGCGCGACCAACCCCCACAAGCCAGCGGGC
>JAHDXX010000108.1:0-2996 GCA_023384025.1 Sphingomonadaceae bacterium | reverse complement strand
CTGCCACCTCCCCCAACGGGGGAGGTTCTTGAAGTGGAGACTACAGATCAGCCGGAGCTTCCAGCCCCGCATTCCTGTGCGCCGCGACCAGCGCGTTGCGCAGCAGCACGGCGATGGTCATCGGCCCGACCCCGCCGGGCACGGGTGTGATCGACCCGGCGACCTCGACCGCACTGGCGAAGTCGACGTCGCCGACCAGCCGCGTCTTGCCTTCTTCGGCCGCCGGGACCCGGTTGATGCCAACATCGATCACGCAGGCGCCGGGCTTGATCCAGTCGCCCTTGACCATTTCCGGCCTGCCGACCGCGGCGACCACGATATCCGCCCGCCTGACCACCGCGGGCAGGTCGCGCGTGCGGCTGTGCGCGATCGTGACCGTCGCGTTGGCGTCGGTCAGCAGCTGCGCCATCGGCTTGCCGACGATGTTGGAGCGGCCGATCACCACCGCCTCGAGGCCGGACAGGTCGCCGAGCCGGTCCTTCAGCAGCATCAGGCAACCGAGCGGCGTGCAGGGGACGAACCCGGGCTGGCCGACCGACAGGCGCCCGGCGTTGATCACGTGGAACCCGTCAACGTCCTTGTCCGGACTGATCGCGGCGATCACCGCCTGTTCGTCAAGGTGCGCGGGCAGCGGCAGCTGGACGAGGATGCCGTCGACCGCCGGATCGGTGTTGAGCTGATCGACCAGCGCCAGCAGCGTCGCCGCTTCGGTATCGGCGGGCAGGCGGTGCTCGAAGCTCGCCATTCCGGCTTCCACCGTCGCCTTGTGCTTGGAGCGGACATAGACCTGGCTCGCCGGATCCTCGCCGACCAGCACCACCGCGAGGCCTGCCGGGCGACCCGCAGCCTCCGCGTACCGCGCTGCGTGTTCCCCCACCTTCGCCCGCAGTGCGGCGGCAAACGCCTTCCCGTCGATCCGTTCTGCCACCATCAGCCGGTAATCACGCTACCGAGCACGATCAGCATGATCTGCAGCACCACGATCAGCACCAGCGGCGAGAAGTCGAGCGCGCCGGTGGCCGGGAGTACACGGCGGATCGGCGCCAGCACCGGTTCCAGCAGGGAATTGATCGAGCGGTAGATCTGGTGGAGGAAATCGTTGCTCGAATTGACCACGTTGAACGCGAACAGCAGCCCGATCACAAACTGCACGATCACCAGCATGACCACCACGTTGGTGATGAGGGAGATGATCTGGTAGAGGGTAATCAGGCCTTGCATCGGTCTGTCCGTATCAGTTGAGGGGTCTTGTCAGGCGTCTTACCCGAGTAAGACGCCTCTTGCCAATCCCTATCCGGCGCGGATGAGGGTGCCTGCGCCGCGCGCAGTGAAGAATTCGAGCAGCATCGCGTGCGGCACCCGCCCGTCGAGCACCACCGCAGCTTCGCACCCGGCCTCGACTGCGTGGATGCAGGTTTCCAGCTTGGGGATCATCCCGCCGCTGATCGTGCCATCCTCCTGCAGCCGGGCGATGTCCGCCGGGGTCAGGTCGGTGAGCAGGTACTTGTCCTTGTCGAGCACCCCGGCGACGTCGGTCAGCAGGAAGAGCCGTGCTGCGCCCAGCGCAGCCGCAATTGCGCCCGCCATGGTATCGGCGTTGATGTTGTAGGTGTGGCCGTCCTCGCCCGCGCCGATCGGGGCAATCACCGGGATCATCCCGGCCTTGACCACGGTGTCGATCACGCTGGTGTCGACATGGCTCGGCTCGCCCACGAAGCCGAGGTCGACCGCCTGCTCGATGTTGCTGTCCGGGTCCTTGGTGGTGCGCTGGACCTTGGTTGCGGTGACGAGCTGGCCGTCCTTGCCGGAGATGCCGATCGCCCGGCCTCCGGCGGCAGCGACCCAGCCGACCAGTTCCTTGTTGATCGCGCCCGACAGGACCATCTCGGCGACGTCGGCGGTGGCCTTGTCGGTTACGCGAAGGCCGTCGACGAAGGTGCTCTCGACCCCCAGCTTCTTCAGCATCGCGCCGATCTGCGGCCCGCCGCCGTGGACCACCACCGGGTTGATCCCGACCGCCTTGAGCAGCACGATGTCCTCGGCGAAGTCGCGCGCGGCTTTGGGGTCGCCCATCGCGTGGCCGCCGTACTTCACCACGAAGGTGCGCCCGGCGTAGCGCTGGAAGTAGGGCAGCGCCTCGATCAGCACTTCAGCCTTTTCGCCTGGGTCGGGCATGGTCGCTTGCATTCCTCTGCGGGTCTGGTGCCGCGCCCCTAGCGGCTGGGGATGGGCGAGGGAAGCACCTTTGCCCGCACCCGCGCACTGGGGCATGGGAGCACGATGGCACCCGCGCCCCGCACCACCCCGCGCTTCGACGCGCGCTGGAACGACCGCCGCCGCCGCGCGGCGCGGTGGCGCGGTGTGCGCTGGTGGCTGCTGCTCGGCGTACTGGTGGCAGGCGCACTGGTGCTGGGCCGGTGGCAGGGGATGGGCGGCGACTGGCAGATGCAGGAGCCGGGCCGCTTCGCCCTGTGCGGTGAAGGCCGCGCCGCGCGCTGCGTTGTCGACGGCGACACGGTCATGCTGGGCCAGCGCCGCGTCCGCCTGACCGGGTACGACGCGCCCGAGTTCGACGGGGCCTGCGAGGCCGAACGCCTGCTGGCACGGCGCGCGCGCCTCGCCTTGCGCGACTGGCTCAACCGCGGGCCCTTTGCGCTGGACGGCGGGGCGGACCCGCCGCGCGACCGCTATGGCCGCGAACTGCGCGCCGCCCGCCGCACCGACGCCGCGGGGCAGGAGTGGCTGGCCGACACCATGGTCGAGGCCGGCCTTGCCCGCTCCACCGGCTGGGGCGGGGGCGAGCCCGGCTGGTGAGGCTAGGCTTGCCCTTTGCCCGGCGCGCGGTAGACTGCCGCCACCCAAGGGGGGACTGACCATGACCGACAACCTGACCGACCGCCCGAACCCGCAGCCACCGGCCCCGGCCAGCGGGTTCGACCTCAACCACCCGACCATCGTGAGCCTGCTCTACCTCTCCTCGTTCATCCTCGGGGTGA
>JAHDXX010000107.1 GCA_023384025.1 Sphingomonadaceae bacterium | reverse complement strand
TGGAGGGTCTCTCCTACTCGAACTTCATGCTGCACTACAACTTCCCGCCCTATTCGGTCGGTGAAGTGGGCCGCTTCGGTGCGCCTTCGCGGCGTGACACCGGTCACGGCAAGCTCGCCTGGCGGGCGCTGCAGGCGGTGCTGCCGAGCAAGGAAGAGTTTCCCTACACCATCCGCGTGGTCTCGGACATTACCGAGTCCAACGGTTCGTCTTCGATGGCGACCGTCTGCGGCGGCGCGCTGTCGATGATGGACGCCGGCGTTCCGATCAAGCGCCCGGTTTCGGGCATCGCGATGGGCCTGATCCTCGAAGGTGACGAGTTCACCGTGCTCAGCGACATTCTCGGCGACGAGGACCACCTGGGCGACATGGACTTCAAGGTGGCCGGTACGTCCGAAGGCATCACCACGATGCAGATGGACATCAAGGTCGCCGGGATCACCCGCGAGATCTTCGAAGCCGCGCTCAACCAGGCAAAGGGTGGCCGCGCGCACATCCTGGGCGAGATGACCAAGGCGCTGGGCTCTGCCCGCACCGAACTGTCCGCCCATGCCCCGCGCATCGAAACGCTGCAGATCGACAAGTCGAAGATCCGCGACGTTATCGGTACCGGCGGCAAGGTGATCCGCGAGATCGTCGCTGAAACCGGCGCCAAGGTCGACATCGACGACGAAGGCCTGATCAAGATTTCGTCGAGCGACCTGTCGCAGATCGAAGCTGCCAAGAAGTGGATTCAGGGCATCGTCGAGGAAGCCGAAGTCGGCAAGATCTACGACGGCAAGGTCGTCAACATCGTCGATTTTGGCGCGTTCGTGAACTTCATGGGCGGCAAGGACGGTCTCGTCCACGTCAGCGAAATGAAGAACGAGCGCGTTGAAAAGCCGACCGACGTTGTCAGCGAAGGCATGGCGGTCAAGGTCAAGGTGCTCGAGATCGACCAGCGCGGCAAGGTCCGCCTGTCGATGCGCGTTGTCGACCAGGAAACCGGCGAAGAGCTGGAAGACACCCGCCCGCCGCGCGAGCCGCGTCCGGACCGTGGTGATCGCGGCGACCGCCGTGGCCCCCGCGGTGATCGCGGTGGCCGTGGTGGCGACCGGGGTGGCCGTGACCGTGGCCCGCGCCGGGACGGCGGCGGCGACCGTGACGGCGGCGGCTCGCTGCCCGACTTCCTGAAGGACTGATCCTTCTTGCAAGCAATCAGGAAAGGGCCGCTCGACAGGGCGGCCCTTTTCGCATCCTGCACAGAGCTCGAAAGTGCAGAGTTGTCTCGCCCCAAAACCCGTTCGTCCTGAGCCTGTCGAAGGACTGTTCTTGCTTCAAGCGGCTGTGCGTCTGGTTCGAAGAGAAGTGCAGTGCTTCGACAAGCTCAGCACGAACGGAAATAAGTGAATTTTTCCCGCGCCTGCTCTAGGACTTGCCCATGCTCCCCCGCGAAACTCTGGCCACAGCGCAAATCCCCGATGGCGGCACCCTGACGCTGATCAGCCATGGCCGCGATTTCGTCATCATGCTCGGGCGCGACGAGCTGATGGGCACGCGCATGCAGTTCTCCGAAGAGCAGCTCGCGGTCCTCACTCTGGCCGAACTGGCGGTGCCAAAGCCGCGCGTGCTGATCGGCGGCTATGGCATGGGCTTCACTTTCCGTGCCGCGCTGGCGAACATGCCCGAAGGTGGATCGGTGACGGTGGCCGAAGTCGTGCCTGAAGTGCTGGAGTGGGCCAAAGGGCCGCTCGCCGAACTGACCGGTGACTGCCTCGATGATCCACGCGGGCAAGTGATCCTGTGCGATGTCGCGGCGCTGATCGACGATGCCAACGATGGCACCACGGCCAAGTACCATGCGATCCTGCTCGACGTTGACAACGGCCCGGACGGAATCGTGCGCGACGCCAACAACCGGCTCTACACGCGCACCGGCCTTGCCAAGGCGCGCGAGGCCTTGATGCCGGGCGGTGTGCTGGCGGTGTGGTCTGCCGCGCCCGACCACAAGTTCACCCAGCGCCTGAAGGCTGCCGGGTTCGAGGTCGAAGTGCGGGAAGTCCGCGCCCGCCCGAACAACAAGGGGCCGCGCCACACCATCTGGTTTGCGAAGCGGGTCTAGCCCGCCTTGATCCGCAAACGGCCCATGAAGTCACGCTTGCCCACGGGCACACCCTTCATTCGCAGGATGTCGTAGGCGGTTGCGCAGTGGAAATAGAAGTTCGGCTGGCTGAAGCTGAGCAGGAAGTTCTCGGCGGTGAAGTCCATCCCGCTGCCCTTGAATTCGAACCGCATCGGCTGGCCGATCATCGCTTCGAATTCATCTTCGCCCAGACTTTCCATGAACGCGACAGCACCAGCAAGCTTTTCGCGCAGTGCATCGAACGTCGCCGGCGGCGGGTTGAGGTCAGGCGAGTAGACCCCCTGCCGTACACCCTCGACCGAGCCTTGGGTGTGTTCCGCCACGCATTTCACCTGATAGGCGAAGGGCAGCATATCCTCGAAAATCCGCGCTCCGATCACGTCGGCTTCGCTGCACCCGTTCGCCAGGCACCACTTCTCCGCCGTATCGACCAGATGACGCGCGGTCCCGAGCATCTGCAGGGCGCCGGGAACGTAGGCGGCGTGAAGCGAAAGCGGCATCTGGTGGTCCTTGCATCGATAGCGAAAAAATGCCCGGCAATCACATCGGACTGCCGGGCCAAGGGTGGATTTCGTTCTAGCGGACGCGCGGTCCGCCGAAGGGTAGCGGCGGAGGCGGGCGGCGCACCCCGCGCGGCAGCTGGGCCTGGTAGGCCCGGCCGCAATGTTCGACGCAATAGGGGAACCCGGGGTTCACCGTTTCGCCGCAGAAGTGGAAGTCGGGTTCGCCCGGATGGCCCATCGGCCAGCGGCAGACCTTGTCGCTGAGGTCGAGCAGGCTGGTCTTGTCGGCAATCTCGGGGCTGGGCTTGGCCGGGACCAGACGGCGCGGCGGAGCCGGGGGGATCGGTGCCTGCTGTTCGCCCGGACCCTGGCGCAGGAACCCACCGGGGCCAACCGAGACGATGCGCGGCATGTCCGGGGTCGGGTTGGGCAACGGCGGCGAAGGGATATCTGCGCGCGGTGCGGGCGGCGGTGCGGCCTCGGCGCGCTCCTCGGCGGCGGGTGCCGGGCGTGGTGCAGGGCGCGGCGGGGCAGCCGGCTTCTTCGCCACCGGCTTTGCAGCCGGTTTGTCAGCCTTGGCAGGGACGGCCTTTTCCTTGGGCTCGTTCGGCTTGACCGGCGACGGCCGCGCCTTGAGGCCAAGGCGGTGCGCCTTGCCGATCACCGCATTGCGGCTGACCCCGCCCAGTTCATCAGCGATCTGGCTGGCGGTGGAGCCGCCTTCCCACATCTTCTTCAGCGTCGCGATCCGTTCGTCGGTCCAGCTCATCGCAATCCAGTTTCCATGTCCATCACGGCCTTGCGGCCAAAGTGCCGCACGCTTGCCACAGGGGGTGCTTGGGCCTAGGCGCAGAGCCATGGCCAATCAAGCACACACTCCGGAAAATTCGCCAGCGAAATCGCCGGCGCATTCGGCAGTGGGTTCAGGCGTGTCCCGCGCGCAAAGCGATACCGGGGGCGGGGTCCGGTTCCCGCCGAGGGGCGAGCCTGTGTTCCACGGGCTCAACCGCATCGGATTGGGTGCCCTCTATATGAAGGAGGTGCGCCGGTTTCTCAAGGTCCAGACGCAGACAATCTGGGCGCCCGCCGTCACAACGCTGCTGTTTCTGGTCATTTTCACCGTCGCGCTTGGCCGTGAAGGGCGGGAAGTTCTGGGCGTATCGTTCGCGACCTTCGTTGCGCCGGGGCTGATCTTGATGGGCATGATGCAGAATGCCTTTGCCAATTCCAGCTTCTCGCTGCTGTCGGGCAAGATCCAGGGCACGATCATCGACCTGCTGATGCCGCCCTTGTCCGAAGGCGAGCTGATGGCCGGGATCGTGGCTGCGGCGGTAACCCGCGCGGTCATGGTCGGATTGGCGGTCGCTGCCGCGATGCTGCTGTGGCCGGGCGTGTCGCTCGCGATGGCGCATGTCTGGGCGGTGGTGTGGTTCGGGCTGATGGGGTCGGTCATGCTGGCGCTGGTCGGACTGCTGACCTCGGTCTGGGCGGAGAAATTCGACCACAACGCCGCGATCACCAACTTCGTCGTCGCGCCGCTCAGCCTGCTGTCAGGCACTTTCTATGTGATCGACAATCTTTCGCCGCTGTTCCAGGCGATCAGCCGGGCCAACCCGTTCTTCTATGTGATCTCGGGCTTCCGCTATGGCTTCCTCGGCCAGAGCGATATCGGCAACACCGATATGGCGGTGCTGCACGGTGCGCTTGGCATCGGCCTGTTCAACCTAGTGCTGGCCTTCGTGGTCTACCGTGTGCTCAAGTCCGGCTGGAAGCTGAAGAGCTAAGCATGACGGCAAAGCTGGCCCGGTTCACCGCTGCGCTCATTGCGCTGGCCGCGCTGGGTGCGATGGCCCCGCCGATCCTCAACGGGTTGGCACGCGGGGAATCGGCGGTCGAAATCGTGTGGAACCTGCTGCGCTATTTCACCATCCTGACCAACCTGGTGGTGGGCGTCATCTTCACGCTTCTGGCATTGCGCGGGCGCGCTGCGGTGTCGCCGCAGGTGCAGGGCGGGGCGATGCTGGCGATCGTGCTGGTCGGTCTGGTCTACAACCTTGTGCTCGAGCCCATGCCGCAGCCCAACTGGTGGTCTGCCCTGGGGGATGACATGCACCATTTCTGGGTGCCGCTCGCCGTGCCGCTGTGGTGGCTGGGTTTTGCCCCGCACCGCGCCCTGCGCTTTCGCGATCCACTGCTCTGGGCGCTCTACCCCCTGGCCTATTCCGCTTATTGCCTGATCCGGGCCACGGTCGAAGGGACAGGCGTGCCCTACTTCTTCATGGATGCCGCTGCGCTCGGCTGGCCAGCCGCGATTGCCAACATGGGGGTGATTGCTCTGGCGTTCGTGCTCGCCGGGCTGGTAGCCGTCGCGATCGACCGGCGCCTTCCGGCCTGACCCTAGCCCGCCCGGCTTACGCGCTCCATCGCCTGCCTCAGAACCTGTTCGGCGCGGCGTATGTCGGGGACCACGCCCAGATCGAACCCGGTCATCCGCTGCCGGGCGTCCACGAACGGGCTGTCGGTGAGCTTGATCTGCAAGGTCCCACTGCCGTCGCGCTTTTCGTGCCGGGTCAGGGTGGTGATCTTCGCCAGCGGCACGGACTCGCTCAGGATACCCTTGCCAGCCATGAGCTGGATCACCCGCTGGTCGGTTACCGCGTAGGCCGTCCGCCCGGCAGCAATGCGCGACAGCAGTGGCTTGGCAAACATGAACAGGCCCACTGCGATGAACGGCAGGCCGAATGCCGGGAACAGCCAGGTTATCAGACCGGCCTCGCCGCCCATCCGGGGCAGGGTGAAGGCCATGACTGTCCAGAAGATCGCGAAGGCGGTCCACGGGATGGCAAAGAGCACGATTGCCAGGCTGCCGCGCTTGGCCCGGGGAATCGCGCGGGCGTGCCACAACAGGCGCTCGCCGGGTGCCAGCTCCTGGCGCAGCAGGGCTTCGAAGCGGTCGGGCTGTCCGGTCAGGTCCATGAATTGCGGCATAACCCGCCGCGCTACGGGTGCCTAGTGCGTCAGTGCGCGCCGCATCCGGTAGCGGCCGTTCTCGAACTGCTCGAACATCTCGGCGATCTGCGGATGGTCGACCGGGCCGCCTTCGCTGTCGCCCAGCAGGTTTTGCTGGCTGACATAGGCGACGTAGGACGATTCCTCGTTCTCCGCCAGCAAGTGATAGAACGGCTGCTCGCGCGTGGGCCGGATCGCTTCGGGGATCGACTCGTACCATTCCTCGCTGTTGGCGAAGACCGGGTCGATATCGAACACCACGCCGCGGAAGTCGAAGATCCGGTGGCGCACGACGTCACCGATCCCGAACCGCGCACGCGCGTGGCGTGGCACGTCGATCGTGCGGCCTGCCTGGGCGGAGTAGAACCGGGTGCGCTCCATGCAGGCGAATATAGTCTTGTGCAGGTGCGAAACAAGCGCCGCTGCAATTGTTCCCCCGATAGCGCCCGCCGCGCGCCGATTCAGGCTTGGCAAGCGCCGCTGCGTTCGCTAACCGCCGCGCTCTTTCGACCGGGCGGCGCAATGCCCCCGTTGCGCTTCGCGGAGAGGTGGCAGAGTGGTCGAATGCGCCGCACTCGAAATGCGGTGTGCGGGCAACCGTACCGTGGGTTCGAATCCCACCCTCTCCGCCAAGCATTTTTATTGCTAATCTTAGGTCTAATGATCTGACATTTAGCACGAAAAATACGAATTTTCCGCTCTCGATGATTGATAGATTCAATGAACTGAAATGAGATTTCAAATCTTGTTGGTGTTGATGCCGATTGGGGACATTTCTGGGGGCACAGATCGACAGATCCGGGGGCACGGTCATGATTCACTGTGGATACCCGCCGCCATCTGAATTTTCGGCGCTCATTCGCATCCCGTGGGTTCGAATCCGAGCAGTTCCGTCGCTAATGCGGGAACCACATCCCGCTTGCCCCGCCTCTGTAAGAATCGGTACCAGAGCGCTGAAAATCGCAATTTAAGTTTGATCGGTGGCGTTTTCGACGCTGATTTATGGGTGGTGTCTGATGTCGGCCGCATCGCGCGAAAGCAAACATGCCAGCCAGCCGCTTTGAATGACCGTGTTTGGGACATTCCTGCCATCCAAATGCACCGTACTGAACTGCGGGTTTCGCCAAGAGCCGTCACGGAGCTCTGATCCAAGGCGCGCAGCATCCCGTCAATAACAGGGCCTCTTGCCGCGCCCCCACTATTGAGAAGGAAGCTGCGACAATGAATACGTCCTTTCGCTTGCGGTGACATCCACATTCCCACCGTGAGGAGCGAGACCCCCGTACGGCTCCGCTGTCTGCAGGCAGATTTTCGAGACTAGCGTATTCAACCTCATTTGCATATCGTCCTATTCGAGATGCATGTAATCCCGATTTGACCTCGATAGCTTGCCATTCATCCGAGAAATCCGATTCCCTACCGGCGCCGGGATTGTGGCGCGCACCAAAAAAGGAATTGGTATGTACACTCACCTCTCTGCTCGGCTTGCTGCGCCGTTGATCATGCTGGCTGTGGCCAGCCCGGCATTTGCCGACGAGTTTGAAGGCCCCTTCGTCGGGGCCGCGACCGGTTACAGCCGTGATGAAGTTGGCCCCGAGCTTGGCGACAGGATTGCCCTGCCGGCGGAACTCACCCGCGATGCTGCGTTCTTCCAGTTGTTCGGCGGCTATGACCTTGCGGTCGCACCCCGGGTCAGGTTGGGTGTCGAAGCGGCCTTCGGTCTCGCGGCGGAAGATGCTCTGCGCCTGCGCGATCTTGCAGGCAGCATCACGCTCGATCCGGAATACACCTTCGAGGTCTCGGGCCGGGCCGGCTATGTTGTGGCCGACAAGGCGCTGCTCTATGTCCGCGCGGGCTACCAGAACAGCCGGTTCGAAGCGACGCTCGCGCAGACCGGATCCGCAACCGCGCGGGACAAGGACAATGCCGATGGCTGGCTGGCGGGCGGCGGCCTCGAATATGCGTTCAGCGATGCACTGCGCAGCCGGATCGAGTATCGCTACAGCGATCTCGGATCGAACGGTGCCGCCTGGGACCGTCATCAGGTTCTGGCGGGCGTGCTGCTAAACCTCTAGTCAACGAGGCGGGGCGGGCTGCAACGGCCCGTCCCGTCATCGCCGTTGCAAGGTCGGGAGAGTGAGGCCCATGGATCTGTTAAGCGACATTCTCGATTCCATGGCCCTGCAGGGGCAATTCTATTTCAGGACATGCTTCAACAGCCCCTGGTCGATCGGGGTGCCCGATTATGCCTCGGCGATCCGATTCCACTTCGCGGTTCAGGGCGAATGCTACGTTCGCGCCGGCGAGGACGATCCCATTCTACTGCGTCAGGGCGATCTGGTTCTGGTTCCCGCCGGCGCGGCGCATTCCCTGTCCGACAAGCCCGAACGCAAGCCTGTTTCGCTTGAAACCATAATGCAAGACACCGGCTATGCCGGGACGGGAACCTTTATCGTCGGTGAGGGCTGCGAGCGCGCGGCGACACAGTTGATGTGCGGCCATTTCACCTTTGCCGAGGGCAGCCGCCACCCGTTGCTCAGATCGCTTCCGAAACTCCTTCACCTAAGCGCCGGCATGCGCAGTGCCTCGTTCTGGCTCGACGAGGCCCTTCGCCTGATGGCGCGGCAAATGGCCGATGAACAGCCCGGTTCACTTGCTGTCATCAGGCGCATGTCGGAGATCATCTTCATCGAGACGGTTCGGGCCTGTTCTGCACAGTCCGAGCAACTCAGTGGTCTCATGGAAGCACTTGCCGACCCCAAGATTTCGAGGGCGATCCAGGCGATGCACCGCGATGTCGCGATGCAATGGACCGTCGAGACGCTGGCCGGCGAGGCCGCGATGTCGCGCAGTCGCTTCGCCGCGCGCTTCCAGGAATTGGTGGGTTGCGGGCCACTCACCTATCTGGCCGAATGGCGCCTGCAAAGGGCCTGCGCTCTCCTGCGCGAAGGCCGGATTTCGGTTCAGGAGGTCGCGAGCCGAATCGGCTACCAATCCCCGGCCGCCTTTACCCGCGCGTTCACCAACATGTTTGGCGAGACCCCTAGCGCGTTTCGTCACCGTCTGGCCGCATAAGTTTGCACATTGTCCCTTTGGGTTTGCCTGAAATCCCAATCAGGGGCGGATGGATTGCTCCATCGTCCAGTTTCTTGCACCGCTCCTTTGTCACTAACGAAGACAAGGAGACACACATGCAACGGATTTCTGCAGTACCCCTCGACACCACCGACGACGCGGTGGCGCCGCTCTTCAGCGCCATCCGCGCCAAGATGGGCGGCGTGCCCAACATCATGCGGACCATGGCCCAGTCGCCTGCCGCGCTCGAGGCCTATCTCGGCCTGAGCAACGCGCTCGGGAATGGCCGTTTCACCGCCAGCCAGCGTGAACTGATCGCGCTCGCCGCGGCGGGCGAGAACAGCTGCGACTACTGCGCATCGGCGCATACGGCGCTGGGCAAGATGGCTGGCCTCGATCAGGCCGACATGCGGCAGGTCATTGCCGGCGGCGAACTGTCGGGCAGCAACGGGGCGCTCGTTGCGATGGTTCGCACCATCGTCAGCCGCAAGGGCGTGATTTCGGATGCCGAGATCGATGCCTTCTACGCCGCAGGATTCGATGCGGGTCACCTCGTCGAACTCATCGCAGCCACCGCGATGAACATCTTCACCAACTACTTCAACCACATCGCTGCAACCGAGATCGACTTCCCGGTTGTCTCGACCAAGGCCGCCTGAGCGGCCAACCAACCCCCAAAAACCTACATCTGGAGAATGCACATGAAAAAGCCGCTTATGGCTGCGCTGATCGCTGCCCAACTCGTTTCTTTCGCTTCGCCCGCGCTCGCTGTCGAAGAAAACAATGTTTCCAATGGCCTGACCGCTGCGGGTGCGCCGCTGGGCCTGCATGGCGTCGATCCGGTGGCGTTCGTGACGCTGGGCAACCGCATCGAGGGCAGCGCGAAGTTCACCGCAGTCCACGACGGGGTCGCCTACTACTTCACCTCGCAGGAAAACCTTGACGCGTTTCAGGCTGACCCGGGTCGTTTCTCTCCCCAGAACGGCGGTTACTGCACCTTCGGGGTTTCGGTCGGCAAGAAGTTCGACGGCGACCCGCGCTACGCCGCTGTCGTCAACGGCAAGCTCTATGTCTTCCTCAACGAAGACATTCTGAAGGCGTTCCAGAAGGATCAGGCCGGCACGATCAAGAAGGCCGAAGCCAACTGGAAACAGATCCGCAGCTTGGCCGCCGCGTCTCTCTGACGCCGCGCGCCGGATGACGGCGACTGCAATGCCGGTCCCGACCCCCTCCACGGCGCCACCGGTCGCCGTCATCCCTTTTCGCGAAAGGAAATGCGAATGAACATTCTCGACCATATCAGTCTTGGCGTTCCGTCGATCGAGGACGCCCGCAAGTTCTACGATCCCGCCATGGCGACGCTGGGGCTCGATTGTCTCGCGGCAAACGGCGCGTTTGCGGCCTATGGCAAGTGTGTTGTCCAGTTCCTGCTGATGGTACCGGCCCACGGGGAAGCCTATACGCAGGGCAAC
>JAHDXX010000106.1 GCA_023384025.1 Sphingomonadaceae bacterium | reverse complement strand
ACCGATCTGTTCGCCCTCCCGCCGCCTCGAAGGCGCGGTTAATGGGTCCTGACCCTAGTCGCCGGCCGGCTTGCTCTGCAGCTGGACGTAGTTCTCCAGCCCCATCCGCTCGATCATGTCGAACTGCGTCTCGAGGAAATCGACGTGCTCCTCCTCGCTGGCAAGGATCGCGGCAAACAGGTCGCGGCTGACGTAGTCGCGCACGCTTTCGCAGTGGGCAATGGCATCGCGCAGCAGAGGAATCGCCTCATGCTCCACCGCCAGATCGGCGCGGAGGATTTCCTCGACCGTCTCGCCGACCTTGAGCCGGTGGATCGCCTGGAAATTGGGCAGTCCCTTCAGGAAAAGGATCCGCTCCGCCAGCTGGTCGGCGTGCTTCATCTCGTCGATCGATTCGTGACGCTCGTACTCGGCCAGTCTGGACACGCCCCAGTCCGCCAGCACGCGATAGTGCAGCCAGTACTGGTTGATCGCGGTCAACTCGTTGGTGAGCGCCTTGTTGAGGAAATCGATAACGCCTTCATCGCCCTTCACGGTCATTCTCCGGTTGCCCCCGCCCGGGCGCAATTATGGGCCATGACCGCCAGACTGGCAAGGCGGTGCAAAGAAAAAGCGATTGGAATCCGTCAGTTGCGAGCGATTAGCGTTAGCGTGTCAAGCGGCCATGGCCGGGCAAGCCAACCGGGCGCGTTCTTCAGTGAGAATGTCCTCGGCATCGCACAGGCACCCGCCGCAGTTGGGCCGCTTGCCCAGCGCCGCATAAGCCGTTTCCGCACAACCGGTTGTCGTGCGCGCCACGGCGCGCAGATCGCTTTCACGGATGGCGTTGCAGATGCAGATGTACATCGGCGGCTTGCTCCTGCGAGTGATTCGCAGGTCGAATTTATGCGAACAATTCGCAATAGCAAGCGAATTGTTCGCACGAGTCAGCGCCGCAGCGGGAACATCTTGCCGTAAGTCAGACACCGCCACAGCCATTCGAGCGGGCCATAACGGAACCGGTCAAGCCAGGGCTTGGACCAGAGCAGCATCACCACCCAGGCAAGAATGACCACGCCATAGAGCTGCGGGCGGTCGAGCTTGCCGAACAGCCCCAGGGCCCACCCCTGGAACACCAGCATCATCACCACCGAGGTGCCGAGATAGTTGGTAAAAGCCGCCCGTCCCGCTGCCGAAACCCGCTGCCCGAGCCAGCCGCCTGCCTGGGCCCCGTAGACCGAAAGCAAAGCGGCAAGCCCCAGCACCATCAGCAGGCGCGGCAGCGGGCTCCACCCCATGAAGGCCGCGAGCGTGCCATAGTAGGTGAAGCCCCCGGCCTTGACCCACATTCCGATCGCCAGATGGAGCGCGGCGCCGGCGAGGAGCCCGGCCCAGCCCCATCGCACCATCTTGCCCCGGTCGAGCCCACCGCTGAACAGGCCGTATCGGAACAGGGCCACGCCGATCAGCATGAGCGGGAATGTCTCAAACGCGAAGAGCAAGGCATTGGTCAGTGGCTCGGTACCATGTTCGGTGAAACGGTAAGCGGTCAACCCGGGGTAGTCGCCGGCGGTCTTGAGCGCGGTCATCGCCGCGTCGTCAGCCAGTGCTTCCTGCTTGCCGGTCTCCAGGTCAGCCCGCATCTGCGAGAAGGTGGCCTGCTCGCCCAGCGGCGTATCGGCGACATAGGCCAGCGGAATCATCATGGCGGCATAGACAAGCGCACCGACCAGATAACCCAGAAGCCCGACCACGAGCTGGGTCTTGGCGGTCCAGCGCAGGCACAACAGCACGACAGCACCGATCAGGGCGTAGTAGGTCAGGATATCGCCGCGCCAGATCAGGAAGAAATGCAGCAGCCCGAACAACAGCAGCCAGACCAGACGGCGCAATTGCAGCCAGCGTGAAGAGCCGTTCGCCCAGGCCTTCTCCACGAACAGCATCATGCCCGCCCCGAACAGCAGGGTGAACAGGCCGCGCATCTTGCCGTCGACCAGCACGAACTGGCCAATCCACAACCACCCGCCGGGATCATTGGCCGGGACAAGGAAGGCCTCGGGCCACATGTAGGCTGAAAAAGGCTGCCCGAAGGCGACGATATTGGCCGCGAGAATGCCCATGACAGCCAGCCCGCGAATAAAGTCGAGACTGCTGATCCGTCCGCCTGTTGCCACAGGCGCGATCACTTCACCGGCTTCGAGTGCCTGCTGGTCCGCCATTGCTCCCTCCCTGAGTTACACGACAGGAGGGTGTTCTATCACAACAATACGCCGGGGATAGCCCCGATCAGCGCGTGACGATGCAATCCTGCCCGGCGCGCTTGAGCGCGCTGCACGCGGACTGCGCGGCGCTCTGGCTGGCGTAGCCGCCAGCGAGGAGCTTGGTCACGCTGCCCGCAGGCACCAGCAACCGTTCCTTGCCCGCGATCGCAGGGTTGGCCGCCAGACGGCTCCACAGCCGTTCGGCGTTGCCCTTGACCCCGAACGCTCCGAGCTGAACCTTCCACGGGCCGGTAGCCGCGTCGGGCTGGAGGGAGGCACTGCTGCTTGCTGACGGGCGCGGCGAAGGTGATGCGGCAGGCGCGGGCGGATCAGACCGCGCGGTGCGGACCGGACCGGCAATGGCCGCCGGTGGCGGTGACGACGGACGGGCAAAGTCCGCCCCTGCGGTCGCCGGGCTCTCGGTCCCGGTTACCCGTTCCGCCTCGGCAATCGCTGCCTGAGCTGCTGCGACCGACGGAGCGACCGGGACAGAGCTGATCGGCTGCGGAATGCGCCCGGCCCCGCGTGGCGGCAAGCTCGGCTGCGGCGCTGTGGCGACCTGGGGAGCCGATGGCGCGGCATCCCCGGCCTCGCGCCCGAGTGCGAGGTCGACCGCCGCCAGCTGCTGCGAGCGACGCACGTCTGTTTCGCGCTTGATCTGCTGCGCCAGCGCCTGCGCCTGCTGGCGCTGGCCAATCGGGATGTAGCTGTCCATCTGCTGCAGCGCGGGCGCGGCTTGCGGCAGGGACGCACTGTTCGCGAGCGTGAGCAGGGCATAGGCCCTGACCCAGTCCTTCGGCACCAGGTCGCCATTGAAGTGGGCAATGCCAAGCAGGTACTGCGCGCGCGGATCGCCGCGTTCGGCAGCTCCGGTGACATAGGGCATCGCCTCTTCGCGGCGCCCGTCCTGGAAGAGCAGCAGACCGTAATTGTCGGCCGCCTTGATGTGACCCTGTGCCGCAGCCTTGGCATAGAAGACCTCGGCCTGTTTCGGGTTCGCTTCCACCCCGCGCCCAAGCCGGTAAGCCTGGGCCATGTTGAACTGGGCATCCGGATCACCCTTGGCCGCCGGGTCGCGCCATTCGCGAACCGCCGTGTCATAGTCGCCGCGGGCCCAGGCATCGACGCCGGTCTTGACGTCGGCGAGAGCCGGCGCGGCCAGCCACAGGGCCGGGCCACAAGCGAGGAGTGCGAGGAGTTTCGGGGTCTTCATGCCGTTATGGTCCGCTCGTAGGGAACACCTGATATGAGCGTGACATAGTGAATAGCCCGTTAGCAAAGGGTTTCTTTGGCAACCGCTCCCACCAGGCACCCATAAAGGCAGCCAGCAGCATGCGTTGTTAACCCAAAATTAGGGGTATCCTGCGATTTCCCTCGTCGACCCCGCAATTGGTGCGGGCACCTGACGACGAAATCTAACGGGGGACCAGCCTTGCGCGTACTGGCATTGGCATCGCAGAAGGGCGGATCGGGCAAGACCACTCTGTCCGGGCATCTCGCAGTCCAGGCGCAGCGCGCCGGCGCGGGGCCTGTCGTTCTGATCGACATCGATCCTCAGGGGTCACTGGCCGACTGGTGGAACGAGCGTGAAGCGGAATATCCCGCATTCGCCCAGACCACGGTTGCCCGCCTTGCGAGCGATCTCCAGACCTTGCGCCAGCAAGGCTTCAAGCTGGCGGTCATCGACACACCGCCGGCCATCACCATGGCGATCCAGTCTGTCATCGGCGTGGCCGAGCTGATTGTCGTTCCGACCCGCCCCAGCCCGCACGACCTGCGCGCCGTGGGTGCAACGGTCGACCTGTGCGAACGCGCCGGCAAGCCGCTGGTGTTCGTGGTCAACGCCGCGACGCCAAAAGCAAAGATCACTTCGGAAGCCGCTGTGGCATTGAGCCAGCATGGCACTGTTGCCCCGATCACCCTGCACCACCGCACCGACTTCGCAGCCTCGATGATCGATGGCCGCACGGTGATGGAGGTCGACCCGGAGGGCCGCAGCGCTGCTGAAGTCACCGCGCTGTGGAAGTATATCTCCGACCGGCTGGAAAAGAACTTCCGCCGCACTGTGTTCGCCGCCCCGAATTCGGTTTCGCAACTGCCGGGTGCACATCGCCCGGCCGGCGGCTTCGGTCGCCGGGTGGCGCAGTAAGGGGCCGGAACCATGGGCGAGCCGACCTTCGCTTCCCTCAACCCCTCCCTCCTTGCACGCAAGGGCGGGGCCAAGCCGGCCATGCGCCCGCAACACGGCCTGGTAAATGCTCCGGTCCAGACGCCCGAACATCTCGAAGATCTCGGCTGGAACGACATGGGCCAGCACGACGCGGACACCGCAGAAGACGCTTCCAACGTGGTTGCGATTGCGCCGCAGGACAACGAGGTGCACCGGCAGCAGGTGGAAATCGCGGAGCGCGTGGCTGCTCCGGTCCGCCCGCGCAAGGCAGCCCTGGCACGCGGCAAGCGCGCCGCCTTCACGCTCCGGCTCGACGCCGAGCGCCATCTCAAGCTGCGTCTGGCCTGCACGGTCCGCAATCGCAGCGCCCAGCAGATTGTCACCGAGGCGCTGGATCGCCTGCTCGGTGACATGCCCGACGTGGCGAGCCTCGCCGCGCACGTGAACAAGAACTGACCGGTCCGAACAGGGGGACGATACCATGACCCGCACTGCCTCAAGCACCCGGATGATCGCCCTTGTGGCGTCGACCGCTCTCGCCTCGCTGGCGCTGGGCGGTTGTGCCACCCAAGCCGCTCCGCGCGCGGACTTGTCCGCCAGCAAGGCGCAGCAGGCCCTGCAGAAGGGCCGCGGCAGCCAGGCGGTGAGCCATGCCGAAGCTGCTGTTCTGGCCGACCCGCACAATGCCTCCTATCGCGCCATGCTTGGCGCGGCCTACATGGAAGAAGGCCGGTTCCAGTCGGCCGCTACCAGCTTCCAGGATGCACTCACGCTGGGCGATATGGCGCCCAAGACCGCGCTCAGCCTTGCGCTGGCGCAGATCGCATCGGGCAACAATCGCGCGGCCTTGAGCACGCTCAGCCAGTGGCAGGATTCCATCGACCAGGCCGACCTCGGCCTCGCTCTGGCCCTTGCTGGCGACACCAGACGCGGCGTCGACGTGTTGAGCGCGCAACTGCGCGGCGGCAACAATACGCCCAAGGTCCGGCAGAACCTGGCCTATTCCTACGCCCTGCTGGGTGACTGGCGTGCAGCACGTGTCATGGCAGCGGAAGATGTTCCGGCCGACCAGCTCGATGCCCGGCTGAGCGAATGGGCGGCTGTCGGTCGCCCTGAAGATCACCAGGCCCGCGTTGCCGCGCTGCTGTCTGTTCCGGTCGTCGGCGACAGCGGGCAGCCGGCTGCACTGGCGCTTGGCAACAACCCCGGCACCACCGGCCTGGCAATGGAAGCGGCTCGCGAATTGCCCGCAACCAGCGAGTTGCCGCCGGTCATGGCTGAAGCGGCTCCGCAGAGCGGCTATCCGCTCCCGGTCGCGCCGCGTGCTTCGGCTCCGGCGAGTGATTTCTCCTCGGCCTTTGCCGAACCCGCTCCGATCGAAACGGTCTCCAATCCGGTGGTACAGCCCGTGCGCCCGACCACTACGGGTACGCCGCGGCGCAGTGGCCGTACCGTTGCCGCTGCTCCGGCCGCGGCCGAACCTGCGACGCAGGCCAGCTTTGATCCTGCTCCCGTCGCCAAGACCGGCACCCACCTGATCCAGCTCGGCTCGTTCTCGAGCGAAGCGAGCGCCAAGCGTGCCTGGAGCATTTACGCCAAGCGCTATCCGCAACTGTCGGCGCATGACATGGTCATCACCAAGGCCGTGGTGCGCGGCAAGACCTACTGGCGGGTTTCCGCCGCCGGTTTCGAGCGCGCCAGCGCCAGCTCGATGTGCTCGACCGTGAAGCGTGGTGGCGAAGGCTGCATTGCCTGGGCTGCCAACAAGCCGCTGCCCGGCGCCGTGGACACCGGCGTGCGCATGGCCGCCCGCTGATCCAGATCTTCCCGCGATTCCAGCGAGTGGAATCCCTCCTCACCCCTCCCGGCAACGGGAGGGGTTTTTCTTACCCGATTTCCGCCCCGCCCTTGTAGAGCGCGAGCACGCGGCCCTGGGTCGGTTGGCCGTCGAACGGGGTGTTGCCAGCCGTCGCTGCCATCTGCCCGCTGTCGACAATCCACGGCTTTTCCGGATCGACCAGCGCGAGATCGGCTTCCATGCCGACCGCCAGCTGGCCCGCATCAACGCCGAGCAGCCGCGCGGGCGTGGCCGCCAGCAAAGCGAACGCGCGCGGCAAGTCGATCACTCCGTCGCGCACCAGCGTCAAAGTCATCGCCAGCAGCGTTTCAGCACCCGCCATGCCCGGTTCGGCATCGGAGAATGGCAGGCGCTTGTCCTCCGGCCCGCGCGGATCGTGGCCGGAGGCAATGACATCGATCGTTCCGTCGCCGATCGCCTCGACCACCGCCAGCCGCTCCGCGTCGCTGCGCAAGGGCGGGGAGAGCCGGGCAAAGGTGCGGAAACCAGCCAGCGCCAGGTCGGACAGCATGAAATGCGCCGGAGTCACGCCGCAGGTCACCGCCACTCCGCGCGCCTTGGCCGACCGGACCAGATCAAGCGCAGCGCGGGTGGTGACCTGGCGCAGATGCAATCGTGCGCCGCTCATTTCCGCGAGGGCAATATCGCGCGCTACAGCCAGTGCTTCGGCCTCGGCGGGTGCGCTCGGCAGGCCCAGCCGGGTTGCCATCTCGCCTGCCGTCGCGGCTGCAGCGCCCGCCAGTCCGCCATCTTCGGCGTGACTGACCACCACCAGATCGAGCATGGCAGCATACTGCATCAGTCGCAGCATGACCCCGGAATCGGCTATCCAGCGCCGCCCGGTGGCAACGCCGCGCGCGCCTGCTTCCTTCATCAGCGCCAGTTCGCCCAGCTCGGAACCACCAAGCCCGCGCGTCGCCGCAGCCAGCGGATGGACCCACAGGTCGGGCTTGCCACTCTTGGCAATGTAGGAAACCCGGCTCGGCAGGTCGAGGATCGGAGACTGGTCCGGCATCAGCGCGGCGCGGGTAATCCCGCCGAAATGGAACGCAGGCTTGTCGACCGCAAACACGCCGAAGTCGACCAGCCCGGGAACGAGCAACGCGCCCTTCCCGTCGATCACCAGGTCGCCAGCCTCTGGCGAAACATCCCCCAGTGCCGCAATACGCCCTTCGGCAGTCCGCAGTGCGCCGGGCCTTACGCCGCCCGGCGTAACCAGCCGGATATTGACGAAAGTGAGTGGCGAAGATGCGCTCATGCCCACTGCCCTCCGGCCTGTTCCGTCGCCCAGCCCGGAACTCCGCGCGCAGACCGGGTCAGCACGTCAAGGCAGGCCATCCGGATCGCCACGCCCATCTCGACCTGCCGGGTGATGATCGAACGGTCGATCATGTCGGCAACCTCGCTGTCGATCTCGACCCCGCGGTTCATCGGCCCCGGATGCATCACCAGCGCATCGGGTGCATGGCGCTCCAGCCGCGCGCGGGTGAGGCCATAGCGATGATGATATTCGCGCGGGCTCGGCACGAACTGGCCGTCCATCCGCTCGGTCTGCAAGCGCAGCATCATCGCCACGTCGGTCCCGCGCAGGGCGGCATCGAAATCGTGGAATACCTCCACCCCCATCGCCTCGATCCCGGTAGGCATCAGCGCTGGCGGCGCGCAGACCCGCACCGTGGCGCCAAGGGCGGTCAGGCACAGGACGTTGGAGCGGGCGACCCGGCTGTGCAGGATGTCGCCGCAGATGGTCACCACCAGCCCGGTGAAGTCCTCAGCACCCTCGCCCCGGTCGTCCAGCGCCTGGCGCAGGGCGAGTGCATCGAGCAAGCCCTGCGTAGGGTGTTCGTGCTGCCCGTCTCCCGCATTGAGCACCGGACAATCGACCTTGCTCGCAATCAGGTGCGGCGCCCCGCTCGACCCGTGGCGGATAACGATGGCATCGGGCCGCATCGCATTGAGCGTGCTGGCGGTGTCGAGCAGGGTCTCCCCCTTCTTCACGCTCGACTGGGCGGCATGCATGTTGACCACGTCCGCCCCCAGCCGCTTGCCTGCGATCTCGAAGCTCAGCAGGGTGCGGGTGGAATTCTCGAAAAAGGCATTGATGACCGTGAGGCCCGCCAGCGTGTCGCTGTGCTTGCTCCGCTGGCGGTTGAGTTCGACCCACTGCTCCGCCTCGGCCAGCAGGTAGAGAATTTCGTGCCGGGCGAGCTGGGCAATGCCAAGCAGGTCACGGTGCGGAAAGGCGAGACGACCAGCCGGAAAGCGGCCAGTTCCCACAGAAGATCCCGTCGAAGTCATTAAAGCCATGCCCCTAGTCGAGCGGAATGCGGCGCTCAAGCGGTTTCCGGTAGCGCTTCGCCGGCACCATGCCTACCTAGGGACCAAGTTCGTCGCGGGAGCAGCAGGATATGAGTTTCGTTGGCAAGGTTTGGCGGCTGCTGGTCGGCATCAAGGACGGCCTCAGCCTGGTCTTCCTGCTGCTGTTCTTCATGGCGCTCTACAGCGTGCTGACGGCCCGCCCGAGCCCCGCGCAAGTGCGCGAAGGCGCCCTGCTTCTGCAACTCGACGGCGTGATCGTGGAGGAACGGACCCCGGTCGATCCGCTCGAGACCCTGCTCAGCGGCACGGCACCGATGGCCGAATACCAGTCCCGCGATCTGGTGCGCGCGGTGGATGCTGCGGTCGATGACGATCGCGTCAAGGCAATCGTGCTCGATCTGACCAACTTCCTCGGTGGCGGGCAAGTCCATTTGCAGGAAGTGGGCGAAGCGCTGGACCGTGCCCGGGCGGCGAAAAAGCCGGTGCTGGCCTACGCCATCGGCTACGGCGACGACGCGATGATGCTGGCCGCCCATGCCAGCGAGGTCTGGCTCGACCCGCTCGGCGGTGCAGTCATCGCTGGCCCCGGCGGCTCGCGCCTGTACTATGGCACGCTGCTTGAGCGGCTCAATATCAACGCCCGGGTCTACAAGGTCGGCACCTACAAGAGCGCGGTCGAGCCCTATTCACGCGGCGACATGTCGCCCGAAGCGCGCGAGAACTACGAAGCCCTCTATGGTGCCTTGTGGGAAGAATGGCAGGCGCGGGTCAAGAAGGCGCGACCCAAGCTGCAGCTTGACCTCGTCACCGGCACACCGGTGGAATGGATCAAGGCAAGCAGCGGCGACCTCGGCTCGGCGGCGCTCAAGGCGGGCCTGGTCGACAAGCTCGGCAGCCGGGTCGATTTCGGCGAGCGGGTCAAGGAGCTCGCCGGAGAAGACCCGTGGGACAGCCGCCCGGGCGCCTATGCCTACAGCGAACTTGATGCCTGGCTGGCTGACAACCCTGCCGAAAGCGACGGCAAGCCGATCGGAGTGATCACCATCGCAGGCGAGATCGTCGACGGCGAAGCCGGCCCCGGCACGGCCGGGGGCGACCGGATTGCCGCCCTGCTCGACGACGCACTGGAAGAGGAACTCGCCGGACTGGTCGTGCGGGTCGATTCGCCCGGCGGGTCGGTGCTCGCTTCGGAGGAGATCCGCCGTGCGATCCTGCGTCACAAGGCGAAGGATATCCCGGTCGCGGTTTCGATGGCCAACGTCGCTGCGAGCGGCGGGTACTGGGTCTCGACCCCGGCCGACCGGATCTTTGCCGAACCGGAGACAATCACCGGCTCGATCGGCATTTTTGCTGTCATTCCCACGTTCGAGAATGCGGCGCAGGACCTGGGCGTGAAGGCCGACGGTGTCCGCACAACGCCGCTTTCCGGCCAGCCCGACCTGGTGGCGGGGTTCACTCCGGAGGTCGATGCCATCCTGCAATCGGCAATCGAGGACGGCTACAACGACTTCCTGACCCGGGTGGCCCAGTCCCGCAAGCTGTCGATCGAACAGGTCGATGCGATCGGTCAGGGTCGGGTATGGGACGGCGGGACCGCCCGCCAGATCGGCCTCGTCGACCAGTATGGCGGGATTCAGGATGCGCTTGAATGGGTCGCCAAGCAGGCAAAGCTTGGCGAGGGTGAGTGGCATGCGCAGTGGATCGGCGAAGATGTTGATCCGTACCAGTCACTGGTCGAGCGGATGGTCGCAGGCGGAACCCTG
>JAHDXX010000105.1 GCA_023384025.1 Sphingomonadaceae bacterium | reverse complement strand
TGGCTATCTGGGCGAGCATGGCCGGTGCGACCGGAGTCTGGGCTTGCGCGCGCGCGACCATGGAGCGGAACTGGCGCACCGCCACGGCATGGTCCTCGACCCACCGTTCGACCGTGCCAGCCATGTCCCTGGCGGCGCCCTTGCGCCGGGCCAGCCGCCGGAGCAGGTCGAGCCGCATCTGCTGGAAATCGCGCGCGAGGCCATCGACCAGCAGGCGTTCCCACACATCGGACGGGTTCATCAGCGCGGCGGTCGACTGTGCCCAGTCGAGCCCCAGTGCAGTGCCGACCCCGGTGAAGCCGCGGGTCAGTGCGGCCGGAGCAATCCCGCTGTCGAGCGCAAGCCGGGCGAGGCCGACCGAGCCGTCCATATCGTAAAGATGGGCCACCCGCGCGGCGAGCTTGTCCGGAGCACCGGCTTCGGCGAAGCTCTGCCGGAGCCGGGTCGACTGGTTGCGCGATTCGGTCGAGAGCAGTTCGCCGGTCCCGTCGGCCAGCACCTTCACGCCCTTGCCCAGTTCCGCCACCAGTGCAGCCGGGGCGACCTGCCCAGCGGACGAGCGCAGCACATCGGACATGAGGTTTCCGACCGCTGCCGCGAGCCGGTCAAACAGGATGACGCGGGCCGATTCGGGCATGGGGGCCGTCTCGAGGTCGGCCCACAGGCGGTCCAGCCCGAACAGTTCCTCGACCGCGACAAAGGCCGCCGCGACATCGCTGAGGTCGACACCTTCCTCTTCCGCCAGCTCGAACGGGTGGATCACGCCGAGTCGGTTGACGATCCGGTTGGCAAGCTTGGTCGCGATGATCTCGCGCCGCAGCCGGTGGCCGGAAATCTGCGCCTTGAACTTGCTCCGCATGGGGGCAGGGAAAGCCTCGAACAGGGTCGGCTCGAGCGCCGGATCGTCCGCCAGCGGGCCGTGCTCGATCGCATCCTGCAGCACGAGTTTGGAAGATGACAGCAGCACTGCCAGCTCGGGCCGGGTCAGGCCCTGACCTTCGGCTGCGCGGCGCAGCAGGGTCTGGCTGTCGGCCAGCCCTTCGGTGCGCCGATCGAGGTTGCCGCCCGCCTCGAGCGTCTCGATCAGATGGATCTGCGAGGCCATTGCCCGCAGGCCGCCCGCCTGGGCGATCGACAGCGCGAGCGCCTGCAGCCGGTTGTCTTCGAGCACGATCGTGCCGACTTCGTCGGTCATTTCCGCGAGCAGCTTGACCCGCGCCTTTTCCGACAGCTTGCCCGCCCGCTTGGCAGCGGCGAGCGCGATCTTGATGTTCACCTCGTGGTCGGAGCAGTCGACCCCGGCCGAGTTGTCGATGAAGTCGGTGTTGATCCGCCCACCGGACAGAGCGAACTCGATCCGC
Source organism: Sphingomonadaceae bacterium (assembly GCA_023384025.1). Taxonomy (GTDB): domain Bacteria; phylum Pseudomonadota; class Alphaproteobacteria; order Sphingomonadales; family Sphingomonadaceae; genus 34-65-8. The sequence continues at coordinate 9,048 of JAHDXX010000105.1, read as the reverse complement.
GCGGCCTGTGTGGTGCCGAGGTTGGCGCCTTCGCCGATCACGCTGGCGCGCACTTCGCCGGCATCGACGCGCAGCGCGTCGTTGGCCGGGTCGCCGACCGCGACGTTGTTCTCGTGCGCCGCTTTCACGTAAGTGCCGATGCCGCCGAACCACAGCAGGTCGACCGGCGCCTTGAGGATGGCGGCGATGATCGCGTCGGGCTCGTACTCGCCCGGCTCGATCCCGATGGCCTGTGCCGCCGCCTTGCCGAGCTTCACGCTCTTGGCGCTGCGCGGCCAGACCCCGCCGCCCTTGGAGATCAGCGCCTTGTCATAGTCGTCCCAGCTGGAACGGGACAGCGCGAACATGCGGCTGCGCTCTTTCCAGCTCGCCGCGGCATCGGGTTCCGGGTCGATGAAGATATGGCGGTGGTCGAACGCGGCAACCAGCCTGATCGCTTTCGACAGCAGCATGCCGTTGCCGAACACGTCGCCCGACATGTCGCCGCAGCCGGCCACCCGCACGGGATCGCGCTGGACGTCGATACCCATCTCGAGGAAGTGCCGCTGGACCGAGACCCACGCCCCCTTGGCGGTAATCCCCATGGCCTTGTGGTCATAGCCGTTCGAGCCGCCGCTGGCGAAGGCATCGTCGAGCCAGAACCCGCTGGCTTCGGCAATCGCGTTGGCAACGTCGGAGAACCTGGCCGTGCCCTTGTCCGCCGCGACCACAAAATAGGGGTCTTCGCCATCGGTGATGACCACGCCTGCCGGATGGACGACCTTGTCGGCGACGATGTTGTCGGTGACCGACAGCAGGGTGCGGATGAACACTTCGTAGCTGGCCTGGCCTTCAGCCGCCCAGCCATCGCGGTCGAGCGCGGGATCGGGCAATTGCTTGGGATAGAACCCGCCCTTGGCCCCCGTGGGCACGATCACCGCGTTCTTGACCCGCTGCGCTTTCATCAGGCCGAGGATTTCGGTGCGGAAGTCGTCGCGCCGGTCGGACCAGCGCAGGCCCCCGCGCGCCACCGGGCCGGAGCGCAGGTGGATGCCCTCGACCCGGCGCGAATAGACCCAGATCTCGCGCCATGGCACCGGCTTGGGCAGGCCCGGCACCAGTGCGCTGTCGATCTTGAAGGCGAGCGCTTCGTGCCCTGCCGGGGCAAAGGCATTGGTGCGCAGGATCGCCTCGATCAGTGCGAAGTAAAGCCGCAGCAGCCGGTCGTCGTTGATCGCGGCGACCTTGCCCAGGCCCTGCCGGATGGCGGCGCGGGCTTCGTCTGCCGCAGCGGCGCGCTTGCCCGGGAATGCCGGATCATGCTGCGCGCGGAACAGGGCGATCAGACCGCGCGTGACAGCCGGAGCCCGGTCGAGCGCGTCGACCACGGTATAGATGGTATAGCCCATCCCGGTCTGGCGCAGATAACGATAGAACGCGCGCAGCCAGTCGGCTTCCTGCGCGGTCAGTCCGGTTCCGGCCACCAGCCGGTTGAACGGATCGTTCTCCGCCTGCTGGTTGAGCACGGTGCCGATGGCCTGCTCGATCTCACCGGCACGTGCGAGCAGCGTCTCGGGGGCGTAGCCCGCCGGAAGCGCGAGCCGGAAATCGTGGATCGTTCCCAGCCGGCCTTCGTCGAGCGCGGTCGGGTTCTCCGACAGCACCCGGAAACCGAAATTCTCCAGCGCCGGGACCGCATCGGACAGCGGCATCGCGCCGTGCTGGGCATAGAGCTTGAGATGCAGCTCGTGTTCCGGATCGCGCGCCATCCGGAACAGGCGCGCTTCACGGTGGTCGGCATGGTGGTGGCCTTCGCCCTCGACACTGTGCGCATGGCGCAGGCGGGCGATATCGAGCGCTGCTTCGTGCGGACCGTAATCGGCGCGGTATGCGGTCGGGAAGGTGTCGGCCAGTCGCCCGGCCAGCGCCGCCGCGCGGCCCGGTTCCGTGGTCTGCGCCAGCTCTGCCTCGACCGCTTCGCTCCAGCCGCGGAGCATCGTCTGCAGCTGGAGATCGAGCGCGGCCTCGTCGTGCGAGGCCCCGCCGCCGCGCAGGTCGAGCACGAACCGCAGCGTGGCCAGCGTGCTGCCTTCGACTTCAAGGCTCCAGTCAAGCAGTTCGGCACCGGTGCCCTGCTCCAGCAGCTGCTGGATCTGCAGGCGGACCTGGGTCGACAGCATGTCGCGGGGCAGCCACACGAACGCGAACAGGTGGCGGGCGAGCGGCGCCTCGACCAGCGCGAGGCGCGGACGCGGCCGGTCGACCAGGCTCATCATCGCGGTGGTCACGCGCTGGATGTCGCTGCTGGAGAAACCGATCAGGAGGTCGTGCGGCAGCGCGGTCAGCGCATGGACCAGCGCCTTTCCGGCATGGCCCGAAGGACTGAAGCCGAGCCGTTCCATCAGCGTGGCGACATGCGCGCGCAGCACCGGCACCTGGGTCGGCGGGGCAGCCATGGCGGCACTGGTCCAGACCCCGGCGTGGACCGAGAGCGCGGTAACCTTGCCTGCCTCGCGTAGCGGCACGATGAACAGGTCAAGCGGCACGCGGCGGTGGACCAGGGCGATCCGGTTGGCCTTGATTACCAGCAGTTCGCGCTTTGCGCCCTTCACCGGGTCCTCGAACCAGGCGAAGGCGCGGTCGTAGCTCGGGTCGGCAAGCAGTTCGCGCGCGCTGCGGCGGCACACGCCGAGCGTGCCCGAATGGCTGCCGTCGCGGTGACGCACGAGATGGCCGAGCTGGGTCAGCATGCCGCTTTCGAGCCACTCGAGCAGCGCGGCGGCTTCGCGGTCGGCAATGCGGGCGGCATCGGTGCGCATCGCCTTGCGCAGTGCGGGCCAGTCGCGCACGGCGACGTGGACGTCGCCGAGCGTCTGGCGCAGGGCGCGCTCCAGCTCGCGGCGCTGGCGGGCGTCGACCCGGTCCGCCTCGATATAGATCATCGATTCGCGCGCGCCCTCGTCGTCGAGCGCTTCAAGCGTTCCTTCCGCGTCGCGGCGCACACCGACCACGGGGTGGACCAGCCGGTCGATCGCCAGGCCTTGCGCCGCGATTGCCGCCGCAACCGAATCGACCAGAAACGGCATGTCGTTGTTGACCAGTGCGATCCGGGTCATCCGGCGGGCTTCGGTGGCGGAGATGATCTGCACCACGGGATCGCTGCCCTCGCGGCGCGCAGCGGCATCGGCCATGAAAGCGGCGGCGTGCGCCAGTTCTTCAGCGGTAAAGGCGGTATCGCCGGGCAGCACCGCATCGCGCATGCGGGTTGCGATGGCGCCGCTGAGCGCGGTGTTGGCGGCGAGTCGGCGCGGCGGGGTGTGGGCCGGTTTCTTGCCGGTGGAAGCGCGCTTGGGGGAAGCCCCCTTGGTGGAAGCCATTCGTCCTGCTCCGCGGGGCGTGTTCGCCCTCAACATATTATTGCTGCACCTTGCAACAATCCTGCGCCGATAGGCTTTCCTTTCCCTAAGGGCAAGCCGCGCGACGATGCTGCATAGCAGAGCAAGTGTTGCCGACGTAGGGCCTTGTGATTGCGTGTTATCCCGCGAGCGCCTCGACCGTGAGCTCGAGCGAGCGGATGCGCGCCTCCGGATCGAAGGTCGAGCCGGAGACGATGATCTCGTCTGCCCCGGTGCGCTCGACGAACCGGCCGATGGCCTCGCGCACGTTCGCAGGCGCGCCGATCGCGCTGGCTTGCCCGAGATGGGCGAACATTGCCTGCGCCGGTGCGGGCAGGCTCTCCCGATAACCGGGCACCGGTGGCGGGAGCTTGCCCGGCTGGCCGGTGCGCAGGCGAACGAAGCTCTGCGCCTGCGAGCTCGACAGCAGCTCCGCCTCGGCGTCGGTTTCGGCGCACAGCACCCCCATCGCGACCATGACGTGCGGCTGTTCCAGCGCTGCCGAAGGCTTGAATTCGCGCCGGTAGAGCGCCAGCGCCGCGTCGAGGTGGTCGGGGGCGAAATGCGCGGCGAAGGCATAGGGCAGCCCCATGATCGCGGCGAGCTGCGCCCCGAACAGGCTGGAGCCGAGCATCCACATCTCCACCTGCGCACCGAGGCCCGGGGTTGCCCGGATCGCCAGTTCCGGCTCCCCGGTCAGGAGTGCGCGCAGTTCGGCGACATCCTGCGGGAACATCTCGGCGGCGCGGTGGAGGTCCTTCCGCAACGCCCGCTGCAGTTCCGGCCCGGCCCCGGGCGCGCGCCCCAGCCCGAGATCGATCCGGCCCGGGAACAGCGCGGCGAGCGTGCCGAACTGTTCTGCGATCTGGAACGGGGTGTGGTTGGGCAGCATGATCCCGCCCGACCCGATCCGGATGGTGCTGGTGGCATTGCCGAGATGGGCCAGCACCACCGAAGTCGCCCCGCCCGCAATCCCGTCCATCGCGTGGTGCTCGGCGACCCAGAAGCGGCGATAGCCGAGCCGCTCTGCCGCCTGCGCCAGCGCAACCGAGGCGGCAAAGGCCTGCTCCAGCGTGCCACCTTCGCGCACGGGAACCAGATCGAGGACGGAAAGCGGGATCATTGCCCGCGCAGTTGCGCAATATAGTCCGCCGCGGTCAAGGCGGCAGGTGTGCCCGGTGCGCTCTCTAGCACCGACTGCCAGCTGCGCAGGGCTGCCTCGTCCCGCCCGGCGAGCACGGCGATGACCCCCGCCTCGAGCGCGATCTCCGGCCCGGCCGGGCGCAGGATCGCGGCGCGTTCGATCTGCTGCTGGGCGAGATCGAGCTGGCCCATCCGGCGTGACAATGTCGCGGACAGGAGCCAGGCCTCGTCGTTGTCGGGATTGGCGAGACGCGCCTGGGCGAGGGCAGCGGCAGCCTCGTCCAGCCGCCCGAGCGCGACCAGGGCGCGCGACCGGTCGACCGCGATCATGCTGGCGAGCGGCGAGCCTTGCTCCACGCCTGCCGTGTCCAGCACCTGCAATGCAGCCTCCGCGTCACCCACGGCGAGCCAGGATGCCGCTTCGGCGAGAGACAGTCGCGCGGCGTATTCACCGTTGCCGTCCGGCAATGCGGCGCGCGCTCCGGCAAGGGCCGATGCTGCCTCGGGCCACAGCTCCTGCGCCGACAGCGCCAGGGCGAGGCAATGGCCAGCCGTAGCCCGGTCCATCCCGCTCGAACGTGCGAGCGCTGAGCGCGCGGTGTCTGCCGCACCGGTCGGATCGGCCTCGGCGCGGGCAGCGCAGGCCTGCACCGGGTCAGTGCCGACGATTGCCAGCGGGGCAGGCTGCCGTTCGCGCCTGATGCGGCGCTGCTCGACCAGTTCCTCCGGCACCGCCGGGGGCGGGCTGAGGGCAGGGTTCGGCCCGACTTGCAGCAACAGGGGCACGATCAGGGTGGTCAGCATGGCTTCGGGCTCACAGGCTTTCGATCGTGCGCAGCAGCAGGGCAATGTCCTCGTCGCGCGACAGGCGGTGGTCGCCATCCTTGACCAGCGTTACCTGTACCGCGTCTGAAAGCAGCGCAGCGGCAAGCCGGATGCTGATTTCCCATGGTACGTCGGCATCGCGCTGGCCGTGGATCAGGCACACCGGGCAGGAGATCGGGATGGCGCGTTCCAGCATGAGCCGGTTCTGCGCGTCCCGCCAGAATGCGGCATGGGTCGGGGTCGGCTCGGGGCCATACGGGTTGTCCTCGAACACGGTCTGGCCACCGGCAAGCTGCGCCTTCTGGTCCGCGGTGTAGCCCCATTCGGAAAAGTCCGGCGCGGCGGCAATCCCGACCAGGCCCGCAACCCGGTCGCCCAGCGCCTCGGCCACCAGCAGCATCAGCCAGCCGCCCATGCTCGACCCGATCAGCGTGACCGACCCTTCGGTGAGCGCGTTGAGCAGAGCAATGACGTCATCGGCCCAGCGGGTCAGCGTGCCGTCGGCAAAGTCCCCGTCACTCAGCCCGCAGCCGGAATAGTCGAGCAGCAGGCAGGCTCGCCCCTTGGCCACCGCCCGGTCGAACACCGCCGTCGCCTTGCCTCCGCTCATGTCGCTCATGTAGCCGGGCAGGAACACCAGCGTCGGGCCGGTGCCAGGGGTGAAGCGGCAGGCGATGCGGCGCCCGTCCGGCAGGGTGTGGAATGCATGGTCGGTCATGGCATCGCCATGCCCCCATGCGGCGGGTCAAGGCAAGGTCAGTAGATCGCCGGCAGGACCAGCGATTCGCCACTGCCGTTCTCGTCCGCCGACCCGCACCCACCGAGCGACAGCACCAGAGCGAGCAGGCAAAGCAGCGTCTTCATGCCTCGCTATCCCGCTGGAAGATCGCTTCGATCGGCAGTCCGAAAACCTCGGCGATGCGGAACGCCAGCGGCAGCGACGGGTCGTAGCGGCCGGTCTCGATCGCATTGACGCTCTGGCGCGAGACGCCGAGCCGCTCGGCCAGGTCCTGCTGGCTCCACTCGCGCTCGGCGCGCAGGACGCGGAGACGGTTTTTCATGGCCGCAGCTCGTTGCAGAGGCGGCCTACGCCGAGCCCGGCAAACCAGAACAGCAGGACCAGACCGACCCAGCCGTTGCCGAGCACCTTGGCATTGGCCAGCGTGGCCCACAGGACCACCGCGGCGAGCGTGACAAAGCTGGCGATCAGCAACTGGCGGATCGCTTGCGAGCGCAGGTATTCGTCGACCTCGTCGAGAACATAGCGGTGGATCGACCAGACCATGCCGAAGAAGCCGAGATTGGGCAGGATCGCGATCACGTATTCTGCCTGGGGGCCCCATTTGCCCACCATCTGAGCGAAGGCGAGCAGGCAGAAGCTGCCGAACATGAATGCGGCGGACGACACGAACCGGCGCCAGAACAGGCGCACCGCGTCGCTGACCGTGCCGAGGAGGCGGTGGCGCCGCCAGCTGGTCCAGACCATCATCGCGGTGCAGATCGCAATCGGGATCCAGACCAGTGCACCAATTGCCGGATCAGTGATCGTGCCCGAGTGGAACAAGGAAAACGAAAGTCCGAGCGTCACGGCATAGCCGATGATCCACGGCCCGGTTTTGGGAGCCTGGAGAGCGAGTTCACGCGTTGCAGTTGTCATCGCCGATGCTCCAGCAGGTTGGTTGGACAGGGGGTGATCACGCGCAGGTTCCTCCGTCGCCGATAGTGAAGCGGTTGAACAGCTGGCCCAGTGCCAGCCCGATGCACCACAGGGGGAAGACGAAAAACACCGGCAGGCGGGGCACTTCGGGTGAGTACAGCTCGAGAATGCCCCACACACTGGTCAGCGCGAGGGTAATGCCCGTCGCCACCAGCATCTTGCGCACTTCGAGCATGCGCAGGTACTCGTCGTCGAGCTCGACCAGCAGCCGGCCCATCGCCCAGATCCAGCCAAGCACAGCCAGCCCGGGCAGAATGGCGAGGCCAATTGTCACCGCATTGGCCGGAGCGTCGTCAGGGATGATCCAGGTGGCGAGCCCAATGCTGGCGAGATATGCCACGGTGATCGGGACGAACCGTTTGAAATAGCGACGGATGGCGGGGTTGCGAGCTTGCGACAGCGCCATGGCTCAGCCCTCCCGCACAGCGCGGCAACTGCGGTCACCAAGCACCCAGGGCACGAACGCCATCAGGGCCAACGGGCTGTATTGCGCCACTTCGGCCGGGACCACGTCAAAGACTGCGAGCAGGGCAATGCCGATCATCGCGGTGGCTAGCGCAAGAGCGCGGGAATTCCGGGTCATGTCAAATCACCTTACCATGTTGTATGGTGTCCTTTACATATCGAGTCGGATTAAGTCAAGGACCCTTTCCAAAATGATTGGCGTGCTTGCCATTCTGAATTTCGCCCCTGTCATCATGGCTTAATCCGCACTAGCCATACCGCTGGGAACGGCTGCCAGGCCGGGGAGTGGAGAGCGCAATGATACCGACCGAACCGCCAGCACCGGGCAAAGGGCCCGCGCTTGACCGGCGTGCGCTGCTGAAGGGCGGTGTGCTCGGCGCGGGCCTTGCTGCCGCGCCGCTTGGCGCACAGGCGTCCGGTGGCGGATTCACCCACGGTGTCGCCAGCGGCGAGCCGGCCCAGTCGAGCGTGCTGCTGTGGACCCGCTGTGTCGGCGAAGCGGAGATCGCTTTGGAATGGCAGGTGGCGGAGGATGCCGCGTTTGCCAGCGTGATCGCCGAAGGGTTCGCCCTCGCCAGCCCGGAGCGGGACTGGTGCACCAAGGCGGTGGCAGACGGGCTCGCCCCGAACCGCTGGTACTATTATCGCTTCATCGCACCCGACGGGACGAAGTCCGAGGTTGGCCGCACCCGCACCCTGCCCGACGGGCCAGTCGCGCGCTGGCGGATGGCGGTGTTCAGCTGCGCCAACATCGGGTTCGGCTGGTTCAACGCCTATGCCCATGCGGCGGAGGACGGTGCGTTCGACATGGTCGTCCACACCGGTGACTACCTCTACGAATACAAGCAGGGCAGCTACCCCGACCAGCCGATGGAGGGGCGCACGCTGGCCCCGGCGAACGAAATCGTCTCGCTGACCGACTATCGCCTGCGCCATGCCAGCTACCGCGCCGATGCGGACTTGCGCCGCCTGACCCAGCTCTACCCGATGGTGATGGGGTGGGATGACCACGAAAGCGCGAACGACAGCTGGTCGGGCGGGGCGGAGAACCACCAGAGCGATACTGAAGGCGACTGGTCGGTGCGCAAGGCGGCGGCTATGCGCGCCTACCGCGAATGGCTGCCCGTCTCCGACGAACCGTGGGCGCGATACGAGATCGGCGATCTCGCCACGCTGTTCCGGCTGGAAACCCGGCTAGAAGCGCGCTCGCAGCCGCCCAGTCTGGCCGAACTGCTCAAGGGAACGACCAGTCAGGACGAGATGATCGCGCGGCTCACAGCGTTTCGCGAAGGCGCCTATGCCGACCCTGCACGCACCGTGCTGGGCGAAGCGCAGGAGCGCTGGCTGGCCGAAGGGCTGAAGGACTCGCGCCGGTCGGGCACCATCTGGCAGGTGCTGGCGCAGCAGGTGGTCATGGGCACCACCGCCTCGCCCGAAAAGCTGGTCGAAGGCCTGGCAGCGCAGGCGCCCGACTGGCTGCGCCCGCGCCTGATCGCGGCGGAGGCCGCGAGCCGCGCGGGCCTG
>JAHDXX010000104.1:9222-10413 GCA_023384025.1 Sphingomonadaceae bacterium | reverse complement strand
GGCCACCTCCTCGTCCGAAAAGGCATTGTCGAGGCTCATCATGCGAACCTCGTGCGTCACCTTCGACAGTGGCGAGGCAACGATCTCGTGGCCCACCACGCGAGAGGGCGAATCCGCCCGCACCAGATGGGGGAAAGCCGCCTCCAGCTCCGCATTGCGCCGCACCAGCGCATCGAATTCCTGATCGGTGATCTCCGGCGCATCGTCGGCGTGGTAGAGCCGGTTGTGGTGCGCAATCGCCTTCGCCAGCCGCATCAGTTCATTGGCGGCATCCGCTTCGGTCCGGGGCAAATCGGGCATGATCAATCCTGCTCCCCGCGCAGCACGGCCAGCATTGCCGGTTCGTTGGCGGTGTAGACCGGATCGCCCGGGGTGATGATGGCAAAGTGGCTTGCCTCGCGGTTCTCGCGGACCGTTACCTGCGCGCCGCCCGCACGGATCGCGTCGAGCGCGGCGGCGGGAGGTGCGGGCAACCTGGCCTGCACGAACAGCACCTGCGCCAGCTGCGGCGCGGCTCTGGCGGGGGCAATCGCGGCGTAGCGGGCAGGCTCTTGCTCCGGCCCCGCCCCCATGAACGGATCGACCGCCGAGAACTGGCACAACGCGTCGAACGCTGCCCGCTCCGCCCCGACATCAGCCGGACCATCGAGCACGATCGCCGCCTGCGCCTTTACCGGCTCGCGCGCGCCAAGCGGCCCGTCAGGCCCCTGCGCGCTCGCCAGCCACTGCGCGGGCAAGGCCCCCGCTGAATGACCCACCAGCGTCACCCGCCCGCGGTCGACGGGATAGTCCGCCGCGACCAGCTCGATCAGCTTTGCCGCCGCCGCCCAGTCCTCGAACGAGCCGGGCCAGCCCCCGCCGTCGCCAACTTCGCGGTAGTCGACGTTGAGCGTTGCAATACCCTGCTGCTGCCACCGTGTCGCGAGCGGGGCCATATAGGCCTGCGAGGCAATCCCGGTCTTCCAGCACCCGCCATGGAAGATCACCGCCAGCGGGAACGGGCCTTCCCCTTGGGGCAGGCGCAGCTCGGCAAACCCGCGAGGGTGGGTGGCGTAGCGCAACAGCGCGTCTGGCGCGGAAGCGGCAAGGTTGGCATCGGTGCCATACATCGCGTTGTTGGGTCCGGGCGATTCAGCCACGACATCTCCTGTGCTGCATGCCGTTGCCGCGAGCAACATGGCGCCAAGCAAG
>JAHDXX010000104.1:0-9212 GCA_023384025.1 Sphingomonadaceae bacterium | reverse complement strand
TCCAGCAGCCGGTCGGCCTGGGCGCGGGCTTCGGGGGTGACTTCCGCGCCGCTGAGCATGCGGGCGATCTCTTCCTGCCGCCCGGCTTCGTCGAGCAGGGTCACGCTGGTGCGTGTGACGACGCCTTCGCTCGACTTGGCGATCAGGTAGTGCGTGCGCCCGCGCGCAGCGACCTGGGGCGAGTGGGTGACCGCCAGCAGTTGCCCGTCACTCGCCAGCCGCGCAAGCCGTTCGCCGATGGCGCTGGCGACCGCGCCGCCGACACCGCGGTCGATCTCGTCGAAGATCACCGTCGCCGCCCCGCCCTGTTCCGCCAGCGCGACCTTCAGCGCGAGGATGAAGCGCGACAGCTCGCCGCCGCTGGCGATCTTGCCCAGCGGGGCGAAATCGGCACCGGGGTTCGTCGCGATGAGGAATTCGACACTGTCGCTGCCATGCGGGCCCCAGCGCTCTTCCGGCAGCTTGCCGATGGCGGTGAGGAAGCGCGCGGCGTCGAGCTTCAATGGCACCAGTTCCCCCGCCACCGCCGCATCAAGCCGCCGTGCGGCCTCGATCCGCTGGTGGTGGAGCGCTTCGGCAAGCTTGCGATAGCGCGCACCCGCAGTCCGGGCTGCCGCTTCGAGCGCATCAAGCTCGGCCTCGCCCCCCTCGATCGCGGCGAGAGCGGCGCGCATGGCGCGCATCCTTTCGGGCAGTTCGTCCACTTCGCAGCGGTGCTTGCGGGCAATGGCGCGCAAGTCGAACAGGCGGGTTTCCGCCGCTTCCAGCGCGGCCGGATCGTGCACCAGTGCCTCGGCAGCGCGGGCGAGCTTGTCTTCCGCCTCACCGGTCTCGATCACCGCGCGGTCGAGCGCGGCGAGGGCCTCGGCGAGCAGAGGATGCTCGGGCGCAATCCGGTCGAGCCTCCGCGCGGCAACCCGCAAGCTGGCGAGCGGCGAATCCGAGCCTTCCCACAAGTGGCGCAGTTCGGCGAGGTCGCCCGACAGGCGCTCACCCTTCTGCATCGACGCGCGCGTTTCCGCGAGGCGCGCTTCCTCGCCCGCCTGCGGTTCAAGCGCGGTCAGCTCCGCCAGGTGGGCCAGGAGCGTATCCTGCTCCTCGCGCGCCTGCTCGATCCCGGCGCGGGCCGTGGCGAGGGCTTCTTCCGCCTTGCGCCAGCTGGTCCAGGCCGCAGCGATCCCGGCGGTGTCGGCCCCGGCATAGCGGTCAAGCAGCGCGCGGTGCCCGGCCGGATTGACCAGCCCGCGATCGTCATGCTGGCCGTGCAGCTCGACCAGCGCCGGAGCCACCGAGCGCAGCAGGGCGACGCTGGCGGGCTGGTCGTTGATGAAGGCCTTGCTGCCCCCGTCTGCCTTCAACTGGCGCCGGATCAGCAGCGGCTCGCCCGGTTCGAGCTCGATTCCCGCATCGTCGAGCGCTTCGGCGATCATGGCCGGCAATGCGGCGAATTCGAAAGTGGCGGTGACCTGCGCCTTGTCTTCCCCGCCGCGCACCAGTGCGCTGTCGGCCCGGTCGCCCAGCACCAGCCCCAGCGCATCGAGCAGGATCGACTTGCCCGCCCCCGTCTCGCCGGTGAGCACGCCGAGCCCGCGCCCGAACGACAGGTCGAGCGCATCGATCAGCACCACGTTGCGGATGGACAGGCGGGTGAGCATCGCCCGCTTCCCTAGCGCAGCGCGCGAGGCGCGTCACGCGGGCGGGTGGTGAATTGAACAGGGAAAAGCAACAGTGTCGGTCGACCGATGGCCCAAGTCTCACACCAATCTATCCCAAAGCGGTCGGTCGTGGTAAAGCAAGGCAAGGTCAGAAACATGCCAGCTGCAAACACCCCCGCCAACCGGAGCAGCGACCGTCGCGCGCATCCGGAAGCCTTGCAAGTCTATGCCTGGGGCATTGTCACGATGTGGCTCGGCCTTGCCGGAACGCTGATTGCAGCCATTTCGCTCGCACGGGCGGAGTCCTTCGTCGCATTGTCAGGCATGCAAATGGCAGTGGGCATCGGTGGCGATCTGGCAATTGCTTGCCTGACAGGCTGGTGGCTCTACCATCCAGCGCGTGCTTGGCATGGCGAGCGCCGCGCAATCGGCGGCATAATGGTCGCCCTGTTGCCTCGCGCTGCGCTGTTCACCGGATTGTGCACCGTAGTCTTGTCACTCGTGTGGTGGGCGGGGGCCGCGACCCCGTCGACTGATGGATTGTGGCAGTGGCATGCGAATCGGTGGCCAGCGCAAATACTGCTCGATCACCTGTTGTTCTGGATGGCCGCCGCCAGCACAGTCCCTTTGCCCTGGCTTATTTTCAACCGCGTCGAATCCGATGCTGTTCAGCAACCCGATACAATCCTGATCCGGTCGCACGGCAGGATTGACGCTGTGGCTGTCGCATCGATCGACCGGGTTCGTTCCGTCGGCAATTATCTGGAATTGTACTGCGCAGGTCGTGTGGTGCTCCATCGCATCACGCTGGGTCATTTCCTGAGCCAGATTGGCGGAGTAAGATTCCTGCGCATCAGCCGCGGTCAGGCTGTGCGGCTCGCTTCGGTCACTCGCCTGGCGGGAACTGCAGAAGCGGGCTACATGCTGGAGACCGTGACCGGCGAGTCCCTGCCCATATCCCGAAGGTTCCGGTCCAGCGTCTTGCTGGCTTTGGCTGACCGCTCGTCCCATCAAGCAGCACAGCAATCCCCAACTGGTTGATCCCGAGGTTCCGCTGCGGCGCAGTGGTATGGCAACTTGCTACTTGCCATGCGGAAGGACCGGAAATGCCCAAGCTGCCCCTTTGTCTGATCGGCGCTCTCGCGCTTCCACTTGCAGCGCCGATGGCAGCGGAACCAACACAGTCTCCACCGGTCAAGACTGCCGGGATCGCGGAGATGACCGGACTGACCCCGGAAATGGAACGCCTCTCCGTTCTTGAAGGCAGTTGGCGGGTCAGTGTCGAGCAATACCGGCCGAAGCGTGACGAGTGGCAGTCAGGAGAGACGTTTACCGCCAGATTTGTTCGCACCATCGACAATCATTTTCTCGAGACGCAACTGGTCGTACCACAGGGATCGTTCGGGTATGTGACGGACATCATGTTTTCGTGGGATCGCTTCCGGATGGAATACCGGGCTGTGATCCGCGAAAATCTGGTGGGGTTGATCGACGTGTTCGAAGGTACCTTTGAAGGTGGGACGCTCGCACTCGACAATCGGGAAACAGGTACTGCGGGTCCTAACCTGAACGGAGCGATCGAACCCAACCGATTGCGACTTGAGATTGTCGATAAAGGCAGCCTGATCCTGCATATCGACGTGTGGCGCGATGACCAATGGCGGCAGGGCACGCGTTACCGGTTCTCACGGCTGACCTTTGGCGCGCCGTGAGTTGCGCCAGGGCAATTCCGGGTAAAGGGGTTAGGGTCAGTCACCCCACCCGGGGATCAAAACCTTCTTCGTCCATCACGCCCGGCGATGCATCGGAATGGTCGGCCAGCGCCTCGGGTGCAGAATACTCCGGCCCCTGCTCCGCGTCCGCCTCAACCTCTCCGCCATCCGCGTCGGCATCGTCCGCCAAGGTCGGGCGCACGATCCGCGCGGGCTGCTCGCCGTCATCGAAGGGCGTGGAAAGCCCGGCACTTTGGCTCGCCTTGCTGCCGACGTCGTCAACCGCAACCTGAATCTGGCCCCGGTCCATTCCGGCGACCCGCGACATGGTGCCGTCCTTGCCCACGAGGTTGATCACGATCAGCAGGATCGCGCCAAGCATCAGCAATGCCGTGGTCCTGGTCATGGTTCGGCCCGGTACTGGTTGCAGGCGGCAACAGGTGCTGCGGGCGACCGCTGGAACACCCCGGTAAGGTCGCGCGATCCGCGTACCGTGAACGCCGCGGTCGAGCGGATTTCCGGCGGGGTGATATAGGGCTCGGTTAAGCCGTTCTCCATGACCGGCTGATAGTCATAGACGATCTCGACAAACATGACCGCCTGCCCTGCGGCGGCCCTGACTTCCTGCCCGCTGCGCCCCATTCCCGGGAAATCGGTTCCGGTCGCGCCGGTGCCCTGGCCGCCAAAGGCCGAACTGACTTCCTTCAGCCCCATGCAGCGCTGCCACTTGATGGTCTGGCCCCCTTCGGCATTGCGTTCGAGGCTGGAAATGATGACCCGGCCGTTCTCGAGCAGACCAAGGCGTTCGCCAGCCTGCAGGTCCACCCCGACAAACAGGTCGTTGATATCGGATTCGAAAATCCGCTGCGCAGCGAGCTGGTCACGGTCACCGATCCGCGACGCATTGTCGGCCACATGCATGGCCGCCTGGCTGATCCGCATGTGGGTGGTCGCCAGATTGGCCATCTCGATGCCGACCAGGCCAAGCAGCAGCGTGATCGGGGCCATAAAGGCAAACTCGACCATGGCCACACCGCCGCGGTCAGCCAGCAGCTGGTTGATGCGGTTCATCATCAGTCGCAGCTCCCCACCACCGCCGTGCGGTCATCCTGTGTGTCGAACGGCTGGTTGCGCAGCACGGTGGACGCCTCGATCGTCACGCGCGAGTCCCAGCCCATCAGGCTGTGAAGCGGAAACATCCGGTCATATTCGGCGACCGCTTCATAGAACACCGCATCGCGCGCACCGCCCAGGCCTTCCTGGCCACGGTCCGCGTCCCAGATGCCGTTGCCGTTGACGTCTTCGAACGGCTCTCCGGCATTGCATTCGCCATCGCCGTTGTTGTCGGTGAACTCTTCGGGCTGCCCCACGTCGGAGAAGTTTGCGTAATTCGTCCGCGTGAACTCGATCTCCGCGCGTGGCAGGATGTTGCGCACGTGCGATTCAACGGCTTCGTCGATTTCGGTCGTCGTCAGGTCCGCCCCTTCCAGCGTGGCGTCGCGGGCCGCTTCCTGCATTGCGCCTTGCAGCAGCGACCGACCGTAAACCTGTATCCCGAAGTCAAACAGGCCCATCAGCATCAGCACGAACAGCGGCGCTACCAGCGCGAATTCGACAAGTGCTGCGCCTTCGCTATCCTGGCGCAGCTTGCGCTTGCGTGTCATCGCCCAGCGCATCATTGCACCAGCCTCAGTTCGGCAATCGAGGTCGCAATCTGCCGGAATGCGGCGACCAGGGCGGCGCTGCTCGACGCTTCATAGGCACGCTGCGGACCGGTGGCGCAAGCGCGGGTCCACTGGTTCTGCGCCAGCCCGAAAGTGATCGTCCACACGGTGATGTTCTTGTTCTTCGCCTGCTCGCAGATCGCGGCAAGGCGCGGGTTCTGGAATGCAGCCAGCTGGGTATTGTTGGTGAACGGGCCGAACCCGAAGAACCGGCCATCGATGCTGAAATTGCCGAGCGTGCCGTAGACCGACGGCCCGGGCTCCATCAGTCCGTCCGTCATGAAGATGATGTGGCGCGAGATCGGCTCGCCATTCGCCGCGGACTCGTTGTCATCGGCGAATATGCCGGTGGGCGAGATGAACCGCGCACCCCACAGCATGCCGTTGTCATGCGCGGTGTTGCCGCCTGCGGACAGCGAGTTGATGTAGCTCTGGAACTGGGGGTTGCGGCTGCCGCCGTTGGTCGGCCATTCCTGCAGCCGCACGGCTGCCATCGGGCAGTTGGAACTGCGCAGCGAGCGGTTGCTGGTTGAAAGCTCGATCGCCGGGCCGCTGCGCGAATAGGTGATCTGCGGCCAGTGCGGCTTCCACTGGGTATCCGGATCGCCCGGATCGGGGACGAGGTCGATGTCGAGATCGGGCGCTCCGGCGACCGGGAGCGTGCCCGAGGTCGGGACAATCGCGCCGCGTTCCTCGATGCAGCCGTTCCAGGTACTGTTGACAGTGGCGCCCTGAGTGCCGGTAGGGGTGCCCACGGTTTCGCCTTCCTTGAAGGCTGAGGTATCGAAGGTGATCGGCTTGTATTCGTAGCGGTCGAATTCCCGCCGGTATGTCGGCGGGCGGACATCGCCCGGCCCGGCGTAGGTCACCTTGCGGATATTGGCCCGGCAGGCTGCTTTCTGTCTGTTGCCGTAGCCGGTCCAGTAGTTGGCGAGCCAGGTCGGGCTGGAGATGATCCAGGTCACGCCGTTGACGTTGTACGTTCCGGCATAGTCGCGGCAGTTGTTGCGGTGGGTATTGCTGTTCTTGTTCCAGTGATATTGCGCCTGGTTGGTGCTGCCCAGCTGGACAGGATTGCGCGGCAGCAGTTCCACGGTGTCGACCGAGGACAGCTCGTCGCCTTCGTCCACCCCGTCTTCGTTGCTGACCTGCCGGAACAGGGCTTCGCGCGACTGGTAGGTATGCGAGTCGGCGATGAAATCGGGATCGGCTGCGACCAGCTCGCCACCGACATTGACCGCCGCGTTATAGGGCACCACGCCGATGCGCAGCTGTGCTTCGTCCGGCTTGACCGCCATGACCTCGTCATAGAACGCGAATACCGCGTTCTTGAGACCGGCGATGCGCGAGCCCCCCATCGAACCGGATACGTCCAGCACCAGCATCACGTCGATGTTCGGCAGGTTGAGCTCCGCGCTGCATTCGACGTTGAGCGTGGCTTCTTCGATGCCGAAAACCGTCATCAGCGTCGTCGGCACTTCGACCGAGGCGGTGCCGTCGATGCGGGTGGTGCTGCCAGCGGCCAGTTCGAACTCCAGTTCGCTGCTGCCATACATCCCGTCCGCAAAGTTCGCATCGAAGAAATTGTTGGCGGTGTTCTGGATCGAGGCGGGGATCTCGCCGTTTTCTAGGGCATCGGCGCCGAGCTGCTTGCGCGCGGCAAGTGTCGCGGAATCGCACGCCTGCTGGAGGCGCGACTTGGCGAGGTACATGCGGCTGGCGTCGACCCCGCCGCCGACCACGCCGATCAGCGGGATCACCGAGGCTGCGCCGATGGCGAGCGTGTTCGCCCGCGTGTCCTTCAGCAACCGTCCCAGGAATGTCCCGCTCATCGTCCTTGCCCCGCTATCCAGCAACGGCAGCGCCAGGCCTGACAGGCCAGGGAATGCGCTTCCGCAGGCGAGAGCCTAGCGACAAGAGCTTAAGCGAAGGTTTAGCGCAAGGTTACGGTCTGTTGACCATAACGCTGTTAAGAAACCCGAAAATCGCGAAATGAGAATTGTGACAGCAATCCGACAATAATCGCCCGGTCCAGCCGGCCAGCGCGGTCCTAGCTCGCAGTCACGCCCGCGCCGTGCTTCTGCACGAGGTCGTAGGCCTTCTCGTACCATTCGCTGCCGGGATAGTTCGCGCCCAGCACCGCGGCGTACTTCTTCGCTTCTTCCGGCACGCCGAGGGCGAGGCTTGCTTCGGTCAGGCGGTAGAGCGCCTCGGGGGCGTGGCTGGTGGTCTGGTACTGCTTGACCACCGTCTGGAAGCGCAGCTGCGAGGCCAGCCAGTTGCCAGACCGCTGGTAATAGCGCCCGATCTCCATTTCCTTGCCCGCGAGGTGATCGTTGACGAGGTCGAGCTTCAACCGCGCATCGGCGGCATATTCGCTCTGCGGGAAGCGCCGTTCGACCTCGCGCAGCGCGGTGCGGGCTTGCTCCGTGATCTTCTGGTCGCGGTGCACGTCGCTGATCTGCTCGTAGTAGCTGAGCCCGATCAGGTAGTAGGCGTAAGGCGCGTCCTTGTTGCCCGGGTGGATCGAGAGGAACCGCTGCGCGCTGGCAATCGCCTTGTTGTAGTCCTGCGCGACATAGTAGCTGAACGAGCTCATCAGCTGCGCGCGGCGGGCCCAGGGCGAATAGGGGTGCTGGCGCTCCACCTCATCGAACAGCGCGGCCGCCACCGTCGCATTGCCGCGGTCGAGCCGGCTCTTCGCCTCGGCGTAGAGCGTCTCGACATCGCGCGCGACATAGGCGGTGTCCTTGGCATCGCCGCCGCCACGGCTGGCGCAGGCGGAAGTGAACAGGGTCAGGCCCGCGAGGGCGGCGATCAGGGCGATGCGTAAAGTCATGGCCAGCGCGTATAACCGCGCCCCTCCTGAACGCCAAGTGAAGTTGCACCGGTTGTGCGCAAGCCCGCCACCGCGCCCGCAAACCATTTTCCTACAGCCCCCCGGTTGTGCTTCACACTGGCGGATGACAAAAGCACCGACACAACCGCCCGCAGGGCGGCAAGGCCGACCGGCCGCCCGCAGCGATGATGCCGCAGGCATCGTGAGCGAGGATATCGCGCCCGCGGAGGCGGGTGCGCAAACAAAAGGGCCCCTCACCACCCTCCCCCCCTTCACCCCCGTCCCGCGCGCGAAGGACCGCTCAAACGGGTGGAAGCCCGCCGTCCAGCAGGCCTTCATCGAGGCGCTGGCAGACACCGGCAGCGTCCGCGCCGCGTGCCGCCGGGTCGGGCGCAGCGACCACGGCGCCTACCAGCTGCGCCGCCACCCCGAGGCCGCCGAGTTCCGCGCCGCATGGGACGCCGCGCTCGACCACGGGGTGCGCCGGCTGGAGGACCTGGCGATGGACCGCGCGCTCAACGGGGTCGAGGTGCCGGTCTATTCCTACGGCAAGCTGGTTGGCAGCCGCACGGTCTACAACGACCGGCTGCTGATGTTCCTCCTGCGCAACCGCGCGCCGGAGCGGTTCGCGGAAGGCCGCGCGAAGGCGATGAGCGCGCTCGACAAGGAATCGCTCGCCCGGCTCAAGCAGGAATGGCGCAAGCAGTGGGAACGCGAACAGGGCGCGCTCCAGCTCCAGCGCGAATGCGAGACGATCGCCAGCATCAACGCCAAGATCGACCTGCTGCGCGAGCGCGAGGAAGCCGCCGCCCGCCTCCGCGACGAAAAGCGCGCCGCGAAGCGCGGCCGGAACGGGACCGGGCGCGGGAACCTGAGCGACAAGCCGGTCAACCAGATGAGCGAAGAGGAATTCGAGGACTTCCTCGCCGAAATGGGCCCGCCCGAAGGCTATTTTGACCACAACCCGCCAGAGCCCGAACCCGAACCCCGCGTGCGGATCAGGCGGCTGACGGATGAGCGGTGGGATTGAGCCAAGCCCCTCTCCCCTCGCGGGAGAGGAGGGAGCGCCGCAGGCGCGGAAGGAGAGGGGGCGCACAAGCACCCGCCGCAACGCGGCGCCCCCCTCTCCCCAACCCTCTCCCGCAAGGGGAGAGGGAGCGCGCGTGAGCCGCCCCGCGCTCCACGTCCGGCACCCCGGGCTTGCCTGCCCCTGCGCAGGCAGGGGACCCGGGGTCCGGCGATCTTCCCCCCTCCCGCCAGCGGGAGGGGCAGCGAGACTTGG
>JAHDXX010000103.1 GCA_023384025.1 Sphingomonadaceae bacterium | reverse complement strand
GCCAAGGTCAACGGCGGCAGCACGCTGGAGGCAGCCGCACGCGAGGCTGGCTTCCAGATCTCGCAGCTCGGCCTGCTCGAGCGTGAGGCCTATGCCGCCCGGTCGTCGAGCGCCGTGGCCCAGTCCGTGTTCGGCGCGGCCAGCGGCGCCATCGCGCCGCCTGCCCGCAGCGGGCTTGGCTGGCATGTCGTGCGGGTCGACGCGATCGACCGGGTCGAAGGGAAGACTCTGGCCCAGGCCACGCCTGAAATCACCGAGGCCTTACGTGCAGAAAAGCGCCGGCAGGCAGTAGCCGATCTTTCCGCTTCGATCGAAGAAGAGCTCGATGGCGGCACGTCGCTCACCGATGTGGCGAAGACGATCAAGGCCGAACTGACCAGCACCAGCCCGCTGACTGCCGATGGCCGGGTTTATGGCACCGGTGAGGCCGCACCGCAGGTCCTCGCTCCGGTGCTGGCGACAGCCTTCCAGATGGAAGAAGGCGAGCCGCAGATTGCCGAACTGGTTCCAGGCGAACTGTTCATTGTGTTCGAAGCGAACGATATCACCCCTTCGGCCGCTGCCCCGCTCAGGGATATTGCTGCGCAGGTAACGGCAGACTGGAAGCGGGCCGAAGGCCTCAAGGGCGCGAAGAAGGCGGCCGACCGCATCCTCGCCTCGGTCAAGAAGGGCGCTTCGCTCCCGGTCGCGATGAAGGCGGAGAACGCGCGCCTGACCGACCTCGACCCGATCGACCTGTCGCGCGAACAGCTCGCCCAGACCGGGCAGCGGGTTCCACCGCCGCTCGCGCTGATGTTCAGCATGGCTCAAGGCACGGCAAAGAAACTCGAGGCGCCGAACAACGCGGGTTGGTTCCTGGTCGAGCTTGAGCAGATCCAGCCGGGCAAGATCGATGCCGCGAGCCCGGTCTTTGCCCAGGCGAAGCGCGAACTCGGCCAGACGCTCGGGCAGGAATACGCCACCCAGCTGCGGCTGGCCCTGCGCGATGAAGTCGGGGTCGAGCGCAATCAGCCGGCCATCGACGCGGTGCGCAAGCAGCTCACCGGCGAGAACTAGGGGTCGCCTTGGCAGGACACCTGCCCGAACAGGCCGCCGAGGCCGTCCGCGCGCTGGGCGAAGGGCGTCCGGCGCTGGTCTGGCGCAAGGTTATTGCCGACACGGAGACCCCGGTCGGCGCGGCGCGCAAGCTGATCGTGGCCGGGCGCGGCGACTTCCTGCTCGAATCGGTCGAAGGCGGCGAAGTGCGCGGGCGCTACAGCCTGCTCGGGCTTGACCCGGACCTGTTGTTCCGCGCCCACAAGGACAAGGCCGAGATCTTCCGCCACTGGCAGACCGACAAGGTGACGAGCGAGGCTGTTCCCGGCAACAGCCTCGATGCATTGCGCGCGCTGGCTGCGGCATGCCGGATCGAGGTGCCCGAGGCCCTGCCCCCGGCGCTTGCCTGTCTGGTCGGGTACTTCGGCTACGAGACCATCGGGCTGGTCGAAACCCTGCCGCGCGCGCCCGACAGCGCGGTCGGCCTGCCCGACATGGTGTTCGCCCGCCCCACCCTGCTGCTGGTGTTCGACCGGCTGACCGACGCGCTGTTCGTGATCGCGCCGCTATGGCCGGGAGCACGCAGCCCCGAGGACCTCGTGGCGGATGCTGCTGACCGGATCGACAGCACGCTCGCGCGCCTCACCGGGTCGAACCCGGCAGAACCGAAGGAAGTTGATCTGCCCGAAATGGCGCTGACGCCGGTCATGGCGCGGGACGACTATTTCGGCATGGTCGCGCGGGCCAAGGACTACATCACCGCAGGCGATGTGTTCCAGGTGGTGCTGGCGCAGCGGTTCACTTGCCCGTTCCCCCTGCCCCCGTTCGAGCTTTACCGGGCGCTGCGACGGGTCAATCCCTCGCCGTTCCTCTATTTCCTCGACCTGCCCGGCTTCGCGGTGGTCGGCTCCAGCCCGGAAATCCTCGTCCGCGTGCGGGACGGAGAAGTGACCATTCGCCCGATCGCCGGGACCCGTCCGCGTGGCGCGACCCGCGAGCTGGACGAAGCGAACGAAGCGAGCCTGCTGGCCGATCCCAAGGAACGCGCCGAGCACCTCATGCTGCTTGACCTGGGCCGCAACGACGTCGGCCGGGTGGCGGCGCGTGGCAGCGTCGAAGTGACCGACAGCTTCACCATCGAGCGTTACAGCCATGTGATGCACATCGTCAGCAACGTGGTCGGCCAGCTTGACCAGGCGAAGGATGCACTCGACGCGCTGTTCGCAGGGTTCCCGGCGGGCACCGTCAGCGGCGCGCCGAAGATCCGCGCGTGCGAGATCATCGCCGAGCTGGAGCCGGAGGCGCGCGGGGCCTACGCGGGCGGGGTCGGCTACTTCGCGCCCGACGGCTCGGTCGACAGCTGCATCGTCCTGCGCACCGGGGTGGTCAAGGACGGCACTTTGCACGTGCAGGCCGGCGCGGGGATCGTCGCCGACAGCGAGCCGGACTACGAATACCGCGAATGCCAGGCCAAGGCCGGGGCCCTGCTCGCCGCCGCGCGCGAGGCGGCGCGGATCGCGCAGGAACCGGGGTTCGGGCAATGAAGCGGGCACTGCTCATGCTCCCACTGCTGGTGGCAGCCTGCGGGCAGGAACAGGCCGGCGAGCCGGTGATGCGGACCGAGATCGGCAGCGGTGAAGCGCAAGCGACTGCCTCGCCCTCGCCCTCGCCCAGCCCGACACCGACAGCCACAGTCGCCTCGGCCTGCAACACAGTCACGTTCGAGGAGGTGAAGCTGACCCACTGCATCGCTGACCCGGCCAAGCACAGGATCGTGATGGATCTCGGCCCCGATGGCGGCGCGCCCTTCCGTGGCCTCGCCAACCTCGCTGCGGGCCGCCCTGCCGATGCCGCTCCGGTCGCCTTTGCGATGAATGGCGGGATGTTCGACGGTGAGGGCAAGCCGATCGGCTACTACGTCGAAGGTGGCAAGCGCACCAAGGAATTGAATCGCAACGACGGCAGCGGCAACTTCCACATGAAGCCCAACGGGGTGTTCTTCGGCACCGGCGGCAAGTGGCAAGTCCGCACCAGCGACGATTTCTACAGCAATGTCGGCGACCGGCCCGCATTCGGCACCCAGAGCGGCCCGATGCTGCTGGTCGACGGCAAGCTGCACCCCGAGATTACCGAAGACGGCCCCTCGCGCACGCGGCGCAACGGGGTCGGCGTCGACAAGCAGGGCCGCGCGCATTTCGTCATCAGCGACGGGCCGGTCAGTTTCGGCAAGCTCGCCCGGTTCTTCCGCGACGTGGCAGGCACGCCCAACGCGCTCTACCTCGACGGCGGAGTTTCGTCGCTGTGGGACCCGGCGCGCGAGCGGATGGACACCCTTGCCCCGATCGGCCCGATCGTGGTGGTGGAACAGAAGTGATGCCCATGACCTACGACCGCACGCTCTATCCCGAGATCGAACCCTACGAGAGCGGTATGCTCGACGTCGGCGAAGGCCATTCGCTCTACTACGAACGGGTCGGCACGCCCGGCGCGAAGCCCGCAGTGTTTCTCCACGGCGGGCCCGGCGGCGGGATGAGCTCGAGCCACCGGCGCCAGTGGGACCCGAAACGCTACGATGTGCTCCTGTTTGACCAGCGCGGTTGCGGCAAGTCGCTGCCCTTCGCCGAGATCGAGCACAACGACACCTGGCGGATCGTCGCGGACATCGAGCGGCTCCGCGTGATGTGCGGGCACGACAAGTGGCAGGTGTTCGGCGGCAGCTGGGGCGCGACCCTCGCGCTCGCCTATGCCCAGAAGCATCCCGAACGGACCAGCGAACTGATCCTGCGCGGCGTATTCCTCGCCCGCCAGAGCGAGAAGAACTGGCTCTATCACTATGGCGCGAGCGAGATCATGGCCGAGCAGTGGGACAGCTTCAGCGGACACATCCCCGAGGCCGAGCGCGGCGACCTGGTGCGCGCCTATCATGACCGCCTGACCAGCGACGACGAAGCCGTGCGCCTCGCCGCAGCAAAACAATGGTCGCTGTGGGAAGGTTCGGTCGCAACGCTGCTGCCCAACCCCGACCTGCTCGCCGACTTCGAGGAACCGGCCAAGGCCCTGCCCTTCGCCCGCATTTGCGCGCGCTACTTCATGAACGATTTCTACCTCGAGGAAGCCCAGCTGCTGAGCGACGCGCACAAGCTCGCGGGCATTCCCGGCATCATCGTCCAGGGCCGCCACGACATTTGCTGCCCGCCAGCCTCCGCCTGGGCGCTGAAGCAGGCCTGGCTGGAAGTCGACCTGCGCATCATCCACGACGGCGGCCACGCTGCAAGCGAGCCGGGGATCGTGGATGGACTGGTGCGCGCAACGGACGAGTTTGCGGATCGCCAAGCATGACTTACCATCCCGTTCGCCCTGAGCCTGTCGAAGGGCCGTCCTTCCTTTTTTGACTTCGCGCCCGAAAGAAGTACGGGGCTTCGACAAGCTCAGCCCGAACGGGTTACAGGTGTGATGAAACCATGACCCCCTCTCCCGACATTCTCATCATCGACAATTACGACAGCTTCACCTTCAACCTGGTCCATTACCTGATGGAACTGGGGGCCGAGGTGCGGGTGGAGCGCAACGATGCCCTTAGCGCGGGGCAGGCGGTGACCAGCGGGGCCAAAGGCATTCTTATTTCCCCCGGCCCCTGCACCCCCAACGAAGCGGGCATCAGCCTCGACCTGGTCGGGGCCTGTGCCGACAAGGCGCTGCCCCTGCTCGGCGTCTGCCTCGGCCACCAGTCGATCGGGCAGTACTTCGGCGGGCAGGTGGTGCGCGGCGGGCTGATGCACGGGAAGACCAGCCCGGTGACGCATGACGGTACGGGGGTGTTTGCAGGCCTCCCCAGCCCCTTCACCGCCACCCGCTATCACTCGCTGATTGTCGCGGACATTCCGGCGAGCCTGTCGGTCAACGCCACCAGTGATGACGGCCACGTGCAAGGCTTCCGGCACACCGAGTTGCCGATCCACGGGGTCCAGTTCCACCCCGAGAGCATCGCCACCGAGCACGGGCACGACCTGCTGGCCAATTTCCTGCGGATCTGCGGGATCGATACGAAAGCGCGTCCATGAAGCACCTCCCCCTTGCTGTCCCGCACATGAGCGAGGCCGAGGCCGAGGAGGTGTTCGGCTGGATTCTCGACGGCGATGCCAGCGACGAGGAAATCGCCCGCTTCCTCCTCGCCATGACCGAACGCAGCGAGACGGCGGACGAGATCGCCGGGGCCGCCCGCGCCCTGCGCGCACGCTACATCCCGGTGGCGGGGCCGGACAACGCAATCGACGTGTGCGGCACCGGGGGTGACGGGCATCACACGCTCAATGTCTCAACCGCAGTCGGTCTTGTGGTCGCAGCCTGCGGGGTTCCCGTCGCGCGGCATGGCAACCGGGCGATCTCCTCGCTTTCGGGCGTGGCGGATACGCTGGAGGTGCTCGGGCTCGACATGGCCGCCGCCGGGCGCACGGCGGAAAAAACGCTGAACGAGATCGGCATCTGCTTCCTGTTCGCGCCCAACCACCACCCCGCGATGGTGCGGATACAGCCGATCCGCAAGAAGCTGGGGCGGCGCACGATCTTCAACCTGATGGGGCCGCTGTCGAACCCGGTCGGGGTGCGGCGCCAGCTGATCGGGATTGCCCGGCCGGGCTATGTCTCGATCTACGGCGATGCGGCGGCGCGGCTCGGCACCGACCGCACGATGATCGTATCGGGCGACGAGGGGCTGGACGAGCTGAGCCTCGCCGGGGGCAACGAGATGGCCGACGTGACCGGCCACGAGTTCGCCATGCGCCGCGTCGATGCCACGATCGCTGGGCTGGACCATGCCCCGCTGGAGGCGATCCGCGGCGGCGATCCGGCACACAACGCGCGGGCGCTGGCGGCGCTGCTCGATGGCGAACACAGCGCCTATCGCGAGACGGTAAAGTTCAACAGCGCGGCGGCGCTGATTGTCGCCGGTCGCACGGAGGACTGGGCCGAGGGCGCTGCGATGGCGGCCGAGGCGCTGGACAGCGGTGCGGCGAAGGCGCTGCTGGAGCGCTGGATTGCGATGGCGGTGTGAATTTCTCGCACTAAGACACTAAGCCACAAAGAAATGCTCCGCGATCTATCCCCTTCCCGTCATCCCAGCGAAGGCTGGGATCCATCTAACCTTGTTGAATGGCGATAGGGTGGATGGGCCCCTGCCTTCGCAGGGGCGACGAGCGAACCTGAGGTCTGGCGGAGCTTCTTTGTGCCTTAGTGTCTTTGTGCGCGCAAAAAAATCCGCCATAGGCCCATCGATGAACAAGCTCGAAGAAATCTGCGCCGGGAAATACCACGAAGTCGCCGCCCGCAAGGCAGCGCTCTCGCCATCGGAACTCGCCGACCGCACTGCCGCGCAGACCGCACCGCGCGGGTTCGAAGCGGCGCTGCGCGCCCGGGCTGCCAGTGGCTTCGCCCTCATCGCCGAGGTCAAGAAAGCATCCCCCTCCAAGGGCCTGATCCGCGCCGACTTCCACCCAGCCAGCCACGCCCGCGCCTATGAGGCTGGCGGAGCCGCGTGTCTCTCGGTGCTGACCGATGAAGACTGGTTCCAGGGCCATGCCGATTACCTTGTCGAAGCGCGCCAAGCCTGCGCCCTGCCCGCTCTGCGCAAGGATTTCATGGTCGACCCGTGGCAATGTGCGGAGGCGCGCGCGATGGGGGCCGATGCGATCCTGATCATCGTCGCTGCCCTCAGCGACGCACAGATGCACGAGATCGAGGCTGCCGCGCGCGAGCACGGCATGGACGTGCTGGTCGAGGTCCACGACGAAGCCGAGATGGCCCGCGCCCACGCGCTGCAATCGCGCCTGATCGGGGTCAACAACCGCGACCTGAAGACCTTCACCACCGATCTTGCCACCACCGAACGGCTCGCTCCGCTGGCGCCGCAAGGCACGCTGCTGGTCGGCGAAAGCGGGATCAACAGCCACGCCGACTGCCAGCGGCTTGCGGCAGAAGGGGTGCGGACTTTCCTCGTCGGCGAAAGCCTGATGCGGCAGGACGATGTCGAATCCGCGACGCGGGCACTTTTGACAGGCGAAGGCTGACCCGCAGGGTCTGTCCTACAGGAACGGTGTCTGGCATGAGGGGCTTATGACCTCGCTCGCCCCCTTCCCCGCTACATCACCTCGCCGCCCCATGCACGACCCGGACTTTTTTGCTCCAGGACAGTGTAACAAGTGTAACAGGTCTCCCGGTTTCAACGGGTTGGCGGAGGCATCCCGGTGAGCGGCCTGACCCATCTCGACGAGTCGGGCGCGGCGCACATGGTCGACGTCGGCGGCAAGGCCGAGACGCGGCGCATGGCCCGCGCAGGGGGCGTGATCCGGATGAGCGAGGCGGCCCTCGCCGCGATCCGCGCGGGCGATGCGCCCAAGGGCGACGTCCTCGGCACGGCGCGCATCGCCGGGATCATGGCCGCCAAGAGGACCGCCGAGCTGATCCCGCTGTGCCACCCTCTCGCACTGACCTCGGTCGAGGTCGCGTTCGAGTACGTCGAGGGTGGCATTGCGGTAAGCGCGACGGCTTCGCTCACCGGCAAGACCGGGGTGGAGATGGAAGCGATGACAGCGGCATCGGTCGCGCTGCTGACGGTCTATGACATGGCCAAGGCGCTCGACAAGGGGATGGTGATCGAGGGAGTTCGCCTGCTGGAGAAGCGCGGCGGCAAGTCGGGGCACTGGCTGGCGGAATGAGCGGGGCTGCCCTCTCGATCGAGCAGGCGCAGGCGCGGATGCTGGCGCTGCTCGCACCGCTGCCGCCCGAGGTGCTGCCGGTCGAGCAGGCGCTGGGCCGCTACCTCGCGGAGCCGGTCATGGCGGCGCGCACCCAGCCCCCGGCGGACCTGTCGGCGATGGATGGCTACGCTGTCGCCGGTCCGGGGCCGTGGCACCGCGTTGGCGAGAGCCGTTGCGGTGCGCCGTTCGACGGGACGCTCATCAAGGGACAATGCGTGCGCATCTCGACCGGCGCGATGCTGCCCGAAGGTGCGGACCGCGTGCTGATCCAGGAGGATGCGGAGGTAGCTGGCGACCGGGTCCTCGCCACCGAGGAGCCAGCACCGGGCAAGCACATACGCCGCATGGGGTTCGAGTTCGCACCGGGTGACGCGCTCCTCCCGGTCGGGAGCCGGATCGGCGCGGCCCAGCTTGCGCTCATCCGCTCTGCCGGGCACGCCTCGGTCGCGGTCCATGGGGCTCCGACGCTGGCGGTGTTCGACAGCGGGGACGAGCTGGCGAGCGATCCGAGCCACTGCGCGATCCACCAGATCCCGGCCAGTAACGGAGCCATGCTCGCCGCCATGGCTGGGGGGCTGCCCTGCACCGTTCGTCAGGGGGCGCCCCTGCCCGATCGACTCGACGCGATCGTCGCTGCGCTGGAGGCCCATGCCGATGCCGACTTGCTGGTGCTGACCGGCGGCGCCTCGGTTGGTGACCACGACCTTGCCCGTCCCGCTCTGGATGCCGTCGGTGCCGAGCTCGACTTCTGGAAAGTGGCGATGAAGCCCGGCAAGCCGCTGATGGTCGCGCGGCGCGGGCGGCAGGTGGTGCTGGGGCTGCCGGGGAACCCTGTATCGGCCTATGTCACCGCCTTCCTGTTCATGCTCCCCGCCCTGCGGCGCCTGCTTGGAGCGAGCGAGTGCTTTCCGGTCCCGGTGCGGTTGCCGCTCTCGGCAGACTGCCCCGCAGGCGGCCCGCGGCGCGAACTGCTGCGGGGGACGTTGGGGCCTTACGGAGTGACCCCCGCCCCGCAGCAGGACAGCAGCGCGCTGCTCACCCTCGCCCGGTCCGACGTGCTGATCGACCGCCCAGCCCACGCTGGCGAGACCAAAGCCGGAACGCCTGTTCCGGTCTACCTGCTCGGAAATGGCGCAAATGCTTGACTCGTGGAACGGGGTTGCCTAGTTGTTCCGCATTCGTTCGCATAACGCGGGCGGAACGGAATTGGCACAGGGAGCCAGCGCCATGCTGACGGCTAAGCAGCACGAGTTGATCCGCTTCATCCAGCAACGTCTGGAGGACACCGGGATTTCGCCCAGCTTCGAAGAAATGAAGGAAGCACTCGACCTCAAGAGCAAGTCCGGCGTCCACCGCCTGATTTCCGCCCTGGAGGAACGCGGCTTCCTGCGCCGCCTGCCCAACCGTGCCCGCGCTCTGGAAGTGCTCAAGCAGCCCGAGGATGTCGTCTCGGGGGTCAAGGCGGCGGCGCCGCGTCCGGCCAACGATCCGGTTACGCTGAGCCGCGCCGCGCCCCGTGCAGCGCCGTCTCCGGCGAACGACGTGGTCGAGATTCCCCTGCATGGCCGCATTGCCGCCGGTGCGCCGATCGAGGCGCTCGAGGGCCAGAGCAGCCTGCCCGTTCCCGCTGCCCTGCTCGGCCCGGGGGAGCACTACGCTCTCGAGGTGTCGGGCGACTCGATGATCGAGGCGGGTATCTTTGATGGCGACTTCGCGCTTGTCCGCCGTACGGACAGTGCGCGCGACGGCGAGATCGTGGTGGCGCTGGTCGACAACGAGGAAGCGACCCTCAAGTACCTGCGGCGCGATGCCGGGATGGTCCGGCTCGATCCGGCCAACGCCAGCTACGACCCGCAGGTCTACGAACCGCATCGGGTCAAGGTGCAGGGCAAGCTGGCCGGGCTATTGCGGCGTTATCACTGACGAGTGGCTGGGCGTGATGGCTGGCGCGGTTGCGGTGCGCGCCACCACCCGTGTTCGCCCTGGGTGGCAGCGACAGTCTCGATGCGTTCGTCGGCAAGGTAGATCGCCAGTCCGCCATTCGCGTCAAGATAGCGCCGGTCGGCCTTGAGCCAGCGCGGACGGCAACTGGCGGGAAGCCAGCGGTCGGCAATCACGATATCGCTCTGCTCGCAGGCTGACGCCAGCGCCCGCTCCTCGATCCGCTCGCGGCTACGGGCGAGCAGCACGGTCCAGTCCTGCCCTTCCCGCCGCAAGGTCAACACACAGAAGTCGCGACTGCAACGGGCATTGGGCCAGCTGCTCAGGGGGACAGGCTCTCCGCTCAACCCGCTGGTCTCGAGCAGGTTGTCCAGCACATAGTCGCTCCTGCTGTCACGCAGCACCAGCAGCCTGTCGCCCTCCCCCGCAATCCCGACCTGCCGTCCATCAGAGGTCACCAGGATGTCAGGCGTGGGCGTGATCAGGAGTGCAAATGCGCCGGCAAACACCGGAACAAGTCCGGCCAGCCTGACCCGCCCATGCCACAAAGCCAGCCACAGCCCTCCGGCAACAAACAGGGCAAACGTCCCCCGCCCGATCTGCGGCATGAGCTTGACCGCGCCAGGCTGGCTGGCCGTCCAGTGGGCAATGCCCAGCAGAGCCGAGAGTGATCGTTCGGCAACCCACCAAGCAGGCGCGCCAAGCCCTCCCATATCCAGCAGCAAACCGAGCGCAATGGCCGGCATCGAAACCAGCGTTACCAGCGGGATCGCGACAACATTGGCGAAAGCCCCGTAGAGGCCGGGGCTTCCGCCAG
>JAHDXX010000102.1:2926-10560 GCA_023384025.1 Sphingomonadaceae bacterium | reverse complement strand
TCAGGCGGCCAGCGCCTTTTCCAGATCGGCGATGATGTCTTCCTTGTCCTCGAGCCGGAAAGTCTCGGGAACGAACAGCATGTGGGGCAGCGCTTCCTGTTTCGCCTTGCAGGCCGCAGCAGCTTCGATGAGCGCGCGGCGCACGACGAACCAGCTGCGCTTGCCTGCCATCTTCGGATGCCAGTGGGTAAGCTCGGCCCGGTCCCACAGCACATGCAGCAGCCCGCGCATGGTGAGCTTCTGGCCGGTCGATTTGACCGTCGGCTTGTCGTTGGTCAGCGCGGCGGGTGCAAGCCGTGCGGCGCCGCGCGACAGCGGGAAGCCGAGCTTGAGGCTGGTCTCGCCGCTTTCCTCATCGTCGATTACCGCGCTGCCGCGCACCTGGCCCATGCCGGTGAGGTGATCGGGGGCCTCGTAATGATCGCAGGCTGTCGCATGGCGCGCGCCCGACCCGGGCCAGCGCGCAAGCACGTATCGGTCATTGCGATGGGCTATGTAGAGCGGCAGCTCGCTTCCGGGCCGGCATTCGCACAGGACCGGCATCTTGCGCGCGTAGGATTCGGCCAAAAGGGGCTGCAGGCGTTCTCCCTCGGGAACGACTTGCCCGAGCACACAGTATCGCTGGATCATGGGGTGTCTCCAATTCCTCGCGATCGACGCTGCCCGTTCGACCTCTCGCGCATCTCCTTTGTTGATTATGCAGATCCGACAAGGAACCGCTGGGTTCAGTCTATGCCTGCCCGTCCCGGGCGGCAAGCCCGCTGAACCCTGCCTGCGGCAGTGCCATTGAGGGGTTGGACGATTTCCGGCTTAGGCGCTTCCCGCCACGTCGCCTTCTGCCTTGAGGCTTTCGATCACGCCTTCGGCGAGGCCGAGACACAGCGCGGCCTCCTCGCGGTCCAGGTCGATGCGCTCTGCCGAAAGATCGGCGAGCTTTGTGCCGAGCACCTTGGCAATCGCCTCGGCGACCTGCAGCGCAGTGGGCATGGGAGGATCGTTTGCCATCTGTCTCATTCCTGTCGGGGTTCACTGCCGGGAATCGGCCCCGAGGGGACCTTTCCGCTCGGCGGCAATCTACCCCTTGCTCGCCAAGGCGTCGAGCCTGACCCGGCGGACAATCCCAGGGACTCCTGCAGTGCAGCGGTTCCGCTGGCGCGGAATGGGAAGGGGAGGGTCATGCGGTCTGGCTGTTGATGTCGGAACTGTGGATCAAGACAGGTCAGGGGGAGGGGCACCCCAAGCCCGCGCCCCGCGCGGGCTTGGGGCAACCCGCTCTACTCGCTAGGGCGCGCGTCGACGCTGGCGCGCCGCCGCCCGCCCAAGCTCGCCGGCATGGATGCCGGCCCTTCGGGTGACGATCGGGGCCAGGGGGCGTGGGGCAGACGTGACATGCTGTCTGTCTGGTTGGATGCAGGGTAGGGGGCTTGCTTGCGGCAGCGGCGCTACCCGAAGGCAAAGCCGCCGCCGCTGCCATCATGAAGCAGACTCCTGCGACTTCCATCACGGCGCTGTGTTCCCTCGAACGGTTCCCCTGTCGATGGGTCGGAAGGCTCGACTTCTGACCAGACCGCATCGAGCCCTGGAAACGACATCCCCCGGCTGCCTGCGCCAGCGCGGTGGAACGCGGTGAGGGTTAGTCCCGCACAGAATCTTTTCTCCCGCGCGCCTCGCCAGTTTGAACCGCGCGATCGTGTAGCCGTGTTTCATCCTGTCCCCTTGGGGGCAGGGGATGGCAAGAACGTGCCCGATCAGAAACGAAGCTCCATGTCCGTCATCCAACCCGCCTGAACTGGCGCAACCGCCCTTTGCCTGCCGATGAACCCTGCGGCGCCCGTCCCGGCCGGCAACCGGAAAAGCAGCGGACCGTGAAGCCCTTGCGGGCTTACCGCACCACTCCTCGCTTTTACCGGTTTCCCTCACGCCTGCGCGATGCTTGGCGCTCGGTGCAGCCCGGGCCTTTGCGCGCCGCCGATCGTGTTCATCGGCGGGCGGTTCCGCCGAATTCAAGAAGGAGAAAACCCATGAAGAACCTCGTCATCCTGATCGGCCGCATCGCCAGCCAGCCCGAAACCCGCCGTGCCGGCGAGACCGAAATCACCGGCTTCACGCTGGTCACCGATCGCCCCAAGCTGGTCGATGGCAAGACGGTCAAGAACGAAGCGGGCTACACCGAAACCCTCGCAGAATTCCACCGCATCACGGCCTTCAACGGGCTTGGGGCCTCGGTCGCCAGGCACAAGAAGAAAGGCGATCTTGTCGAAGTCCAGGGCCGCCTCCACTACTCGAAGTGGACCGACAAGGAAGGCATCGAGCGCTACGCGGTCGAGATCGTCGCCGAGGAAGTCCTGTTCCTCTGACGCCAGGCCAGGAGGCGGCGCTGTCCATCGGGCAGCGCCGCTTCTCCCCTGTGCGCAATAGTCAACCCCGCGCGCTGTTTTCGCACTTGCAGCATTGCAGGGGGCAACCCATGTTGGCGCTGCCTTTTCAGGCATCCTCTCCCAAACTTTCCACGGGGGCTGGCGCGAGCTGGCCCCCTTTTTTCTTGGCCGGTGTGCCTTGCAGGACCGGCCCTGTCATTCGTGACACTTTGCCCGGAGATGGAGTGTCAGGTTCGCAAGGCGTTGGGTGGCGTCCGAGACAGATGAACCACTTTTGGCCAATTCTGCTGATGATCGGGGATCTAATTGGGCAAAGCCGGGGAGGTCTTATCGGGGCATCCTGCGCCGCCGCTGGCAAAGTGTCACAAGCGACAAACGACATCTTTCTGGTCAAAGGGGATTCACAGGATTCACGTTTTGTGCTCAATACTGATCCATGGAACGACAGGCACAGATCTCAGGCGTTGGAGGCATCTACGCGGTCCTGGCCGAGGCATCGAACCGGCCGCGCTATGCCTTCCTGGTTCTTCAACTCATCGCCGAAATCGCCGACGGGCGAGGACATGCAGGTCCGTTCGTGGCCAGTTCGCCTGGCGCAGGGGAAGGGGACCCGGTCCTGCTGCGCGACTGGCTGTGCACCCAGCTCCTGCCGATGAGCGAGCAACCTGCGCGCCGTGCGGCGCTTCGCGAGCGCGTCGAGGCGGGCCTCAAGGATGAGCTCACCGGCAGGCCCGAGATCGATGAGCCCCATATCGAGGCCGCCGTGGAGGAACAGGTGCTCTCGGTCGGCCGCGCCAACGTCAGCCGGGCGACCTCCGATCTCGTGCGCGCCGGGCTCGTGACGCGCCACTATGCGGGCTATGCCACCAACCACAAGAACCGCGGCGGCGGGCGCCATGCGGTCTATGTGGTCAAGCCCGCCGTGCTGCGCCTGCTGCGCAGGCCCGCGGCGGTGCCGACGGTTTCGGTGTCACGGATCCCGCGCCAGGGCGAGCTGTTTGCGGCTTAACGCCTGACCCGTTCAACCAAGTACCTGACCCAAAAGGCCAAGAAGGTCTCGCACTGTTACGATGTGCGCTCGCCCATGGCGTTGCAGACTCAGTAGGTCCGCCTTGTCGCCCGTCACGAGGTAATCTGCTTCACCGACTTGCGCCATTGCCAGCAAGTAGTTGTCCCAGGGATCGCGTGAGACGTCAACGCTCGGCAGGTTTTCGATCATTTCCGCAAGCCCGCTCAGCTCATTGACGAGCCGCCCGGCCAGGGCAGGGGAAAGGCGTGCGCAAATCTTCGGATATCGAGTGACCCGCCGCAATTCTTCGAGCTGATCGGCGCAGGAGAGCAGCCGGAAGCGTGCTTGCCGCCAATGAGCCAGCAACTGGCCAGGCGGCGCGCTTTCGGACAGCAGTGCGCTCACCAGAACGTTGGTATCGATGATGATGCGCAATCTGGTGGTTCCAGGCGATCAGGTCGCTGAGGATCAGTTGGAGCGCGCGGCCGCCACGGCCTCGTCGATCAGGGCGTCGAGTTCTGCGGGGTCGGTACCCGCAAAGGCTGATCGGGCCTCGTTGACCGTGAGATCGAACAGGCGCCATTTCACGGCATCTTCGATGAACTTCGACAAGTCGCCCTTCTTCATGCCGCGCTGGGCAAGGTATGTGCGCAGGTCGATATCCGTGCGGCTATCGACATTGACGGTCCATCGTGTGACTTCTTCACCCATGGTTTGGTCCTTTTGATTGGATAGGCGTATAACAGGATAAGCGCTTAAGCGCAAAATGATATGTCCGCCGGACGAGTACCACTGGATGGTCTCAGAAAGCGTGTGCGGGCTCGCAGCGAAACATCACAGAAAAGCATCTAACCCATTGATAATATTTAACATAATCTTTATTATCAATCTTGACGGACATTCCGCCAAGTAGAAGTGCCGCGGTTCTAATCTTTGCAGCTTACAGCCCCTTCGGATCTTCAGTTTGAAATCGGCGCTTGTGCTGCGAGTCCAATCCGTCGCATTACGTCGACGAACTCGGATTGAGCGACGATTGCACGAATTCACATGACCAGGGCGGCAATTCATCCAGATCTCTTCACGTGGGCCCGTGAGCGTGCTGGCTTGAGCATAGAGGATCTGGATCATCGTTTCCCCAAATTGGCATTGTGGGAAGCTGGCGAAGCTCAACCCACGATCAAGCAGCTACAGTCCTTCGCTAATGCCGTACACGTGCCGGTGGGCTACCTCTTCTTGCCTGCTCCCCCGCAGGAAGAACTTCCAATTCCGGATTTTCGGACTGTGGACGGTCGCGGTGTTCACCGCCCGAGCCCGAACCTCATCGACATGGTCTACGCGTGCCAGGAACGGCAGGGTTGGTTCAAGGATTATGCCCGTGCGGTGCGCCTGCCCGAACTGGCGTTCGTTGGTAGCGCCACGCTGAATGAACGACCCGTTGCGGTCGCGGCGCGCATGGCAGAAGCCTTGTCGTTTGATCTTGAAGCACGAGCGGCTTGCCGAACCTGGGAAGACGCATTGCGGTTGTTCATCGGGCACGCGGATAGCATCGGCGTCTTGGTCATGGTCAGCGGGGTCGTTCTCAGCAACAACAGTCGGCGACTCGATCCTGAGGAATTCCGGGGCTTTGCTCTCGTCGATCCTCAGGCGCCGCTAGTTTTCATCAACGGCTCGGACAGCAAATCTGCGCAGATGTTCACGCTTGCTCATGAGTTGGCGCACCTGTGGCTTGGGGCGTCTGGCATCTCCAATGCCAGTGCTGCGCCAGTTGCTGGATTTCGGCGAGAGGAAGTCTGGTGCAATGCTGTGGCAGCCGAACTGCTCGTTCCGCTGGCTGCCCTGCGCCAGAATCTGATTGCCGACGAACCTCTCGAAAGTGCGATCTCCCGTCTTACCCGTCGTTACAAGGTCAGTAGTTTGGTAATCCTGCGACGCCTGCTTGATGCCAATTGGTTGACGAGGGAAGCCTTCGATGCAGCCTGGGCGGCAGAGCGGGCGCGGTTACGCGCCATTGCGGAGCGTGGTGGGGGCGGCGGGGATTTCTATCGCACGACCCTTTCGCGCGTCAGTCGGCGCTTTGCGCGTGCGCTCGTTGAAAGCACACTTGAGGGACAGACCCTTTATCGCGATGCCTTTCGTATGCTGGGTGTCGCCAAGACCGAGACGTTCAACAATATCGGCCACGAAGTGGGGGTGTTGCCTTGAGCCGCTACCTGCTGGACGCCAACGTCTTCATCCAGGGCAAGAACCTTCACTACGGCTTCGATTTCTGTCCGGCCTTCTGGGACTGGCTTGTCGAACAAAATCAGGCGGGCGTTGTCGCAAGCATCGAAAAAGTCAGCGACGAATTGGTAGGCGCTGGCGACGAACTTGCCGACTGGGCGACCGAGCGTGGCCGACCGTTCTTTCTCGCCCCGGATGATGTGGTTTTGCCTGCCTTGGGTGAAGTTTCTGCCTGGGCCACGGGCCAGAACTACGAACCAGCTGCGATCGCGACCTTCCTCCAGGTCGCAGACTATTGGCTTGTCGCCCATGCAAAGGCCCACGAATCTATTGTGGTGACCCATGAAGTACCTTCGGAGTCGGTCCGCAAGATCAAAATTCCAAATGCCTGTATCGGACTCGGGATAACCTGCGTTTCGCCATACGAGATGCTGCGTCGTGAGCGTGCCCGCTTCGTCCTTGGCGCAGCCGCGTAGATTTGACGATTAGAGTAGCTTGCGTCGCAGACTGATACCTACCTCCTCAGGACCTATAAGCGGCTGTCTTCAGCGCTGTTGGCCTGATCGAGCAAATCCATGAAAGTGCGCGCCGCATCGCGGTCCAGCGGATCCTTGAACGCGACATCGAGGTCGGGTGCCGAGCCCAGCATGTAGAGCAGCGACCACATGGCGAACCTGCGCCCCTTGTCGGTCTCCAACCCGAACTCGACCTGCATGCGTTCGATGCCGCTTGCCATCCCTTCAGCGGATACGTTGGCAAGGTCGTCAGTCCCGAAGAACCGCCGCATCTGGTCGTCAAATTCCATGACCCAATTCCCAATCGATCAATTCAAAAGGCGTCCTTGCCGACCCATGCTCTTACGAAGCTGCGCTGCCCGTGACGCGAGAGCGAAAGCCGTCAAAATATTTCGCATCAGCGGGAGTGCCAAACGCTGATGTGGCCCCTTCCATCAGCAAATCGCGCAGGTTCACCCGGTCTCGATCCTTGCGGATCAGTTCGCACACATAGTCGTTGACCGTGCCCATGCCGCGCGCCGATACCTCGCCCTGAGCGAACGCCATCAATTCCGGCGGTACGTAAATCGTCATCTTCACCATCCCGGCAATCTAGCGCGCCGCCCCCGTGTTTGGCGAGCCTGCAATGCGTAACGCACTTGCAAACTGGTGATGACGGATTTCTCCCCACGCGTTCGCGATCGATTTCAGAAGGAGCGGCCCTGTCAAGATTGCCGCACTCGATCCCGCGCGCCTTGCAGCCGCGCTCCTGCGGGTGCGGTGCTTCCGGAATTGGGCCGCCGGCACTCTTGCCTCCGGCACCGTCGCCGTCCCGCACCCGTGGCAGGCACGGGGCCCGCGCGACGACGGACTTGCTCCGGCAAGGGGTCCGCTATTGGTTGCTGGCCGCGCCGTCGTCGGCGCTGTCCAGGGCGATCCCGCCGGCCTCCCTCGAGCGGGCACAAAGGTGCCCTGTGGGAGGCCTCAAGAGCGGGTCGCAGTCGGTGCGGTGTTTTGCTGTTCACCCCGAACGCGCCCTCCCCCTCCGGGCTCGCGCGGTTCGGGGGCAAAACCTTTTCAACTCTCTCATCTCCGTGGCCGAGCGAAATCGGCATCGCCAAAGCATGACGCCTGGGAGCTGGCGACCATCAAGGATCGCGGGTGCCCCCCGATTATTGACCGTGCTGCGGCTTCGCCTTGACGGACAATAATCGGCTCCCCCCACGCCCGCTTGGCGCGGCGGCGTGGCCTGCGGCAACGCCGTCCTGTGACGGCCTGACTCCGGCGTCCTTCAAGGCTCATCTTTCATCGCGGTGATGAGAGAGACAGATCCTTCGGAGGATATCATGACAACACGTTTCTCGAACTTTTCCGACCTTGCCGAGCATTATGCGCGTGAGGTCCAGACGCCCGACTATGCGCGGGCCTTCATGGAGCAGACCGAGCTTTCGCGGCTCTCGGTCGCCGACGAACCCAGTTCTGCCGAAATGCCCGATCCCGATATCGCGCAGGCTGCGATCGAGATGATGCTGG
>JAHDXX010000102.1:0-2916 GCA_023384025.1 Sphingomonadaceae bacterium | reverse complement strand
TTCGCGACACCCGCATGGAGGACTTCGCAAGCGAAGTCGCCTGGGGCGTCGCCAACAGCTTCCACGTGGTGGCCAAGCGCCTCGATGACCGCGAGGATGCCATGGCGAGAAAGCTTCAGGAGAAGCTGCGCGAATACGATCCGAGCGAAGTCTACGCCACCGACGTCGAGGACCTCACCATGCAGGCCAGGAGCCTCGCCGAGTGCCGCGACGCGATGGAGTGCATGCGCGATCATGCCGCCTCGATCTATCTTGTCGAAACCGGCCGTCCCTTCTCGCCGGTGCGCGGGTCGCGGGTCTCGATGAAAAACAACGCATCGATGATCGAAGCGCGCGATTATCTCGCATCGCAGCGCGCACAACGCCGTGAGCAGTTCGCTCCTTCGGGACCGGTCGTGGTGTTCTCGGGCGGGCAGCAATTTACCGACATTGGCCAGGTGCACGATTACCTCGATGCCGTGCGCGAACGCATTCCCTCGATGGTGCTGGCAACCACCGCGCAGAACAAGGGCGCCGATGTCATCGCTGCCTCCTGGGCATCGCGCCAGGGCGTGCCGGTGATCCTGTGCAAGCCCGATGCATCGCGCGGGGCTTCCGCACCCTATCAGCGCAATGCAAGGATGCTTGCGTTCAAGCCGGTCGAAGCGATCGTGTGCAGCGGCGGTGGCATTCAGGCGAACCTTGCTGACCGGTTGCGCGAGGCACGCATTCCCATGCACATCGTGCGCGAAGCGGGCGCCGATAATGGACCCGTACAGCGCCAGGCGAAGGCTGAAGCGCAAGCCGGCCCGCAAGCAGCAAGGCGCGCCGCCAATGGGGACGATCTCCCGCCATTCTGAGCGGCCAGGACTTGCATCCACGGTTCTCGCAAAAGGGGTGTCCGGTCTCACCGCCGGATGCCCATTTTTGCTGTCGATTGCGCACTCCCATGCCCGGCTCGCTCGCATGCTGACCCCGCCAGTGACGGCCGATGGCCTGCTGGCGGCACGGCATGGCTCTCATCGGCCGGGCGGGATGGATAGGGGGTATTCCTTCTCGCAGATTTGCCAAGCGTGATGACCGCCATTGGCCCGCGTCAAGAAGGGCGGTTCCCCCAATTTTTTGCGCGTCCTGCGGCTGCGCCTTGGCTCGCGAAAAAATCGGCTCCCCCACCCCCGCTCACGCGGCGGCCCTGCGGCCCGTTCTGTGACCCGCGCCAAGCGCGATCATCCTGCCTCGAGACCTCTTTTCAAGTGCTCTCAATAGGAGGTTTTCATGAACGCTCTCGTTTCCCGTTTCGACATTCCCGAGTTCGATCGCTTTGGCTACGACGCCGCCATTCGCACCGCGACAATGCGCGCCGCGCACAGCTTCTTCGACTGTCACGTGATCGAGGACGAAGACGGCTCGTTCCGGGTTGTCGAGGAAGGCGACTACAACGCGCTGCCGATCCACCTCATCGACCGGATCGTCCATACGGTCCAGGGTCAGATGGCCGACGACTTCGACGAAGACAACATTGCCCGCGCCGCCAGCTTCATGAGCGTGCTGATGGACGCCGACTGGGACGATGACTGTCCGTTCTGACGCGCCATCATTCAAACGGGCCGGAGGGATCCGATGTGGGTCTCTCCGGCCTGTTCTTTTTGCATGATGCAAAAGCGCCGCCGGGCATGTCTAATCCCCGGCGGCGCTGGTCTCTTGCCGAGACCGGTTTCAGCTTGCCGACAAGCGCTTTTCCGCCTCGTCGAGCCCGAGCTTGCCGAGCATTGCAAAGAACGCTTCGACCCGCTCGAACGGCGCCTTGCCAAGCGGGCTTTTGCGCATCAGTTCGATGCTCGATTTCTGCTCGTTATCGCGCAGCTTCGCTTCACGCGCTGCGAGCGCGTCGCGATCCTTGGCGATGGCTCGACGTTCGGCTTCAAGGCTTCCTCTTCTGGCCATGATGATACTCCTGGGTGGTGCTGAAACCTCCCGGCCGTAAGCCTTGCCTGGACATGCGCTCTTTGCAAGCCTTCACGCATCGCCAGGCGCAAATTCATGACCAATTGGCAAAGTAAAATGCATCGGCGTCAGCGCCATATCTTGCCTTGAAGGCCCTTCGCCATATCACCGGAAATCCAGATGACTCCGCGAGCAACGGCTTGGGTGGGATTGATTGGAAGAGTAGCAGACCGTACACTGCGGTGCAGTTTTAAGAATGGCCAAAAGCAGTATGTTTACGCGCAATGCTTCTTGTATTCGGGTATATTACATGCTGGCCAGGAGCTTCTGAAGCGGCAGAACTACGCCATTTCGGGCGTAATACGATGTGATACGCCCCGCTGCCTGCGACCTTTCGCTTGCCACCCTCTTTGCGATAGCCTAAATTCTCCCTCGCGCAATTCCCGCCAGGCCCTTTTCGAAGGGGTTGGCGATGACAGATACGGTTCTGATTTCGGTGCGGTTGCCGCAGCCGATTGCCGAAGCGGCCAAGGCCGCTGCCGAAGCGCAAAAGACCTCCCGCTCCAATCTCGTGCGAATCGCGCTTGAACATTTTCTCGATGGCGTCGCGGGCGCTTCCGAACTCGATCGGCGGCGGCAGTTCTCGCTCGAGTATCTCTTCCTCGCGCTCGATCTCATCATCCAGCGGCAATACGCCGACGTGCACGGCGAACTTCTTGCCGAAGCCGAGGCCCGGATGGAGGCGCTTTGTGGCGCGGCCTGACACCTGGTCCGACCGCCGCCGCCCGGGCAAGCTGCAGCACCATTCTGCGCGCGGTAACATGCCGCGCAATGCCGGCGACTTCACCCGCGGATCGCAGCTCATCACCCATGAGTTCCTGATGTGGTTCGCGTCGGCACGGCTTCCGTTTCTGGTCTGGTTCTTCACTTTCCTCGGCGTGCTTTCGGTGGTCCTGGCGCTGCGGCTTCACGAACACGAAGTGCAGATGATCG
>JAHDXX010000101.1 GCA_023384025.1 Sphingomonadaceae bacterium | reverse complement strand
ATACCGCCATAGTAAACGACGCATTGAGGCCCACCCGTACCCCCCACACCTCTGCCGCCACAACCCCCCTCCCCTTGGGGGAAGGGTTGGGGATGGGGGTTCGGCGGTGAGGGGGCAGGGCTTTGTCTCGGGCGTGGTACACCCATCCCCCAACCCCTTCCCTCTAGGGAAGGGGAGTCTTTCAGCGCTGATTTCTGGCGAGGCGGATTTCTTCGAGGATCGCTTCGATCACGCCGTCGGTGTTTTGCAGGATATCGTTGTTCCAGAACCGGATCATGCGGTAGCCGTGGGCTTCGATCACCTCGGTGCGCCGAGTGTCGGTTGGGCTATCGGAATGCTGCCCGCCGTCGCATTCGATGGCGAGGCGCAAGCTTCGGCAGGCGAAGTCAGCGATGTGGTTTCCGATCGGATGCTGGCGGGTGAATTGAACACCGAGTTGTTTGGCGCGCAGGCGCGACCACAGGCGGCGTTCGGCACCGGTCATGTCCGTCCGAAGTTTGCGCGCAAGGCCTGTCAGCCGCTTTTCCGCCAATATCGTACACCCATCCCCAACCCCTTCCCTCAAGGGAAGGGGCTTCGGAGCTCATAATGCCACGTCGTACAGATATCCAATCCAT
This sequence comes from Sphingomonadaceae bacterium, assembly GCA_023384025.1. Taxonomy (GTDB): domain Bacteria; phylum Pseudomonadota; class Alphaproteobacteria; order Sphingomonadales; family Sphingomonadaceae; genus 34-65-8. Next base: position 9,967 of record JAHDXX010000101.1, on the reverse strand, counting down.
CCTCGTCATTGGCGCCGGCCCGATCATCATCGGGCAGGCCTGCGAGTTCGATTACTCCGGCACGCAGGCGATCAAGGCGCTGAAGGAGGAGGGCTACCGGGTGATCCTGGTCAACTCCAACCCCGCCACGATCATGACCGATCCGGAGTTTGCCGACGCGACCTATATCGAGCCGATCACGCCCGAGATCGTCGCCAAGATCATCGCCAAGGAGCGGCCCGATGCGCTGCTGCCGACGATGGGTGGGCAGACCGCGCTCAACACCGCGCTGAAGCTCGACGAGATGGGCGTGCTGGCGGAATACGGCGTGCAGATGATCGGCGCCAATGCCGATGCGATCGACAAGGCGGAGAACCGCCAGCGCTTCCGCGAGGCGATGGACAAGATCGGGCTGGAAAGCGCCCGCAGCGGCGTTGCCCAGACGGTCGAGCAGGCGTTCGCGGTGCTGGAACGGACCGGGCTGCCGGCGATCATCCGCCCCAGCTTTACCCTCGGCGGCACCGGCGGCGGGATCGCCTACAACAAGGCCGAGTTCGAGCGGATCGTGCGCGAAGGGCTCGATGCCTCGCCCACCACCGAAGTGCTGATCGAGGAATCGCTGCTCGGGTGGAAAGAATACGAGATGGAGGTGGTGCGCGACCGTAAGGACAACGCGATCATCATCTGCTCGATCGAGAACGTCGACCCGATGGGCGTCCACACCGGCGACAGCATCACCGTCGCCCCGGCGCTGACGCTGACCGACAAGGAATACCAGATCATGCGCAGCGCGAGCATCGCGGTGCTGCGCGAAATCGGTGTCGAAACCGGCGGTTCGAATGTGCAGTTCGCGGTCAATCCGAAGGATGGCCGCCTGATCGTGATCGAGATGAACCCGCGCGTGTCGCGGTCCTCGGCGCTGGCTTCGAAGGCGACCGGCTTCCCCATCGCCCGGGTCGCGGCCAAGCTGGCGGTCGGCTACACCCTCGACGAGATCGAAAACGAGATCACCGGTGCGACCCCGGCCAGCTTCGAGCCGACCATCGACTACGTCGTGACCAAGATCCCGCGCTTCGCGTTCGAGAAGTTCAAGGGCTCCAGGTCCGAGCTCGCCACCGCGATGAAGTCGGTCGGCGAGGTCATGGCGATCGGGCGCAATTTTCAGGAGTCGGTGCAGAAGGCGCTGCGCGGGCTCGAAACCGGGCTCGACGGGTTCAACCGCGTGCTGGAGCTGGAAAGTCGCCCGCGCGAGGAGATCACCGCTTCGCTCAGCATGCGCACGCCGGACCGGCTGCTCAAGGTCGGCCAGGCATTCCGCGAGGGGCTTTCGGTCGAGGATATCAACGCCGTCACCGGCTATGACCCGTGGTTCCTGCGCCAGATCGAGGACATCATCGCCGCCGAGCGCGAGATCGGTGCCAATGGCCTGCCGGGCGATGCGCAGGCGTTGCGCCGCTACAAGGCAATGGGCTTCTCTGACAAGCGGCTCGCCACGCTGGCAGTGCGCTCGGTCGGGGTCGCGGGCGGCCTCGCTGAAACGCAGGCGCGCCGTTCGGGCCTGCTTCACGATGCCTTGCGCGCCATGGCCGGGGCGACGAGCGAGGAAGAAGTGCGCGAGCTGCGCCAGCGGCTCGGGGTCTATCCGGTGTTCAAGCGGATCGACAGCTGCGCGGCCGAGTTCGAGGCGATCACGCCCTACATGTACTCGACTTACGAGGCTCCGACCTTCGGCGAGCCCGAGTGCGAGGCCATGCCCAGCGACCGGCGCAAGATTGTCATCCTCGGCGGCGGGCCGAACCGGATCGGGCAGGGGATCGAGTTCGACTACTGCTGCGTCCACGCCTGTTTCGCGCTGGCCGAAGCCGGGTTCGAAACGATCATGGTCAACTGCAATCCGGAAACGGTCAGCACTGACTACGACACGTCTGACCGGCTCTATTTCGAACCGCTGACGGCGGAAGACGTGCTGGAAATCCTGCGGGTCGAGCAGCAGAACGGCGAATTGGTCGGCGTGATCGTCCAGTTCGGCGGGCAGACCCCATTGAAGCTGGCGCAGGCGCTGGAAGATGCGGGGATCCCGATCCTCGGCACCAGCCCCGATGCGATCGACCTTGCCGAAGACCGCGAGCGGTTTGCCAAGCTGGTCAACAAGCTGAAGCTCAAGCAGCCCGACAACGGCATTGCCTACAGCCGCGACGAGGCGGCGGCAGTGGCAGCGCGCATCGGCTATCCGGTGCTGCTGCGCCCGAGCTACGTTCTGGGCGGGCGGGCGATGGAAATCGTCGACAGCGAGGCCCAGCTCGATGACTACATCAAGACTGCGGTCAACGTGTCGGGCGACAGCCCGGTGCTGGTCGACCAGTACCTGCGCGATGCGGTCGAATGTGATGTCGATGCGCTGTGCGATGGCACCGAAGTCCGTGTCGCCGGGGTGATGCAGCATATCGAGGAAGCCGGGGTTCACTCGGGTGACAGCGCCTGTACCCTGCCGCCATACTCGCTCTCGCCGGAAATCATCGCCGAGATGGAGCGGCAGGCCGACGCGCTGGCCCGTGCGCTCGGCGTGGTCGGGCTGATGAACGTGCAGTTCGCGGTCAAGGATGGTGAGGTCTACCTGATCGAGGTCAACCCGCGCGCCAGCCGCACCGTGCCGTTTGTCGCCAAGGCGATCGGCCAGCAAGTAGCCAAGATCGCCAGCCGTGTGATGGCAGGCGAGAAGCTGGCCGACTTCCCGCCATTCAAGCGCGACCTGCCCTACATGGCGGTGAAGGAGGCGGTGTTCCCGTTCAGCCGTTTCCCGGGTGCGGACCCGGTGCTCAGCCCGGAAATGAAGTCGACCGGCGAAGTGATGGGCATCGATGCCACATTCCCCCCTGCCTTCCTCAAGAGCCAGATGGGGGCAGGGATGGTCCTGCCGCGCTCGGGTACGGTGTTCGTCTCGGTCAAGGATGGCGACAAGCCGCAGATCCTGCCCGCAGCGCGTCTGCTGGTGGAGCAGGGCTTCCGCCTGATCGCTACCAGCGGCACGCACAGCTATCTCGTCGAACAGGGCGTGCCCGTCGATCTCGTCAACAAGGTGGCGCAAGGCCGGCCGCATATTGTCGACGCGATGATCGACGGCGAGGTCGACCTGGTGATCAACACCACCGAAGGCTGGCAGAGCCTGATCGACTCCAAATCCATCCGTGCAACCGCGCTGGAGAAGAAGATCCCCTACTACACCACGGCGGCTGCATCGCGCGCTGCGGCGGAGGCGATTGCCTGGGGGGATGCCGCGCGGCTTGAAGTCAGGTCATTGCAGGATTATTATAGCCTCGACTGAACAGGCTCTCCCGGACAACCTGCCACTCGACCGGTCGCTTGAGGCAAGCGGCGGACAGGGCACTTGTCGCAGAGCGCCCGACAAAGAAAGACGGATTGGGGAATATGGAAAAGGTTCCGATGCTCGCGGAGGGGTACGAGCAGATTACCGCCGAACTGAAGGTGCTGCGGGCAGAACGCCCCAAGGTCGTCGACGCGATCGAGGAAGCCCGTGCCCACGGCGATCTGTCTGAAAACGCAGAATATCATGCCGCGAAGGAGCGTCAGGGCCAGATCGAGGCGCAGATCGCCGATCTGGAAGACCGCGTCAGCCGCGCGCAGATCATCGACCCGACCACGCTGTCGGGCGACCGGATCGTGTTCGGCGCAACCGTGACCATGCTCGACGAGGACGACAAGCCGGTCCGCTACCAGATCGTCGGCCAGACCGAAGCGGATGCCAAGCAGGGCCGGATCAGCTACAACTCGCCGCTGGGCAAGGCGCTGATCGGCAAGAAGGTCGGCGAAGAGGTCGAAGTGACCGTTCCTTCGGGCGAGAAGTTCTACCTCGTCGAGAAGATCGAGTTCATCTGATCCCCTGGGGCTGCATTGACGCCTATTCCTTGGGCGTCAGCAGCCGGTGGATGTGCACCACCACATAGCGCATTTCCGCATCGTCGACGGTGCGCTGGGCGTTGGCGCGCCAGGCTTCGACTGCGGCATCGTAGTTGCTGAATACGCCGACCACGTGGATCCCTTCCGGGTCCTGGAATTCCATGGTGCGCGGGTCCTTGACCCGGCCACCCATGACGAGGTGGAGGCGCTGCTTGGTTTCGGTTTCCTGCATTTTGCTGCTCGCTTGTCTCGGGGGAGGAGATTGGGGCGCGCCATAGCGAAACCGGCGCGACAGGCAAGGGGCCGGTCGCGCGACATTGGTCTGATTGGGGACGTATTCAGCCTTTCGCGCGGCTCTTCAGGTCGCGCACCTTACGGGCAGCCTGCTTGCCGATTTCGCGCGTCACCCGGCGCGCAGTATCGTGCGCATCGCCTGCCCGATGGCTCGCTTCGCGCTTCAGGCTGCGCGCACGATCACCGACGGTGTCGCTGATATCCTCGAGCTTGTCCTGCCCCTTGCGCGCGGCATCTCCGGCATTCTCGAGCGCGGTGGCAGCATAGGCCAGGCCAAGCTCGACGGCATAGCCGACCCACTTGTTGGCACGCGATCCGGCGGCGCGACCGGCACTGCGGCCGCGCTTGGTCATTGCACCAATGGCGAGGCCGACCACAATCACACCGGTGACAGTCGCCAGAGGATGCTCACGGACGAAATCACGGGCCGTGTCTGCCGCTTGACGTGCCTGCTCGCCAAGGTCGCGGGTGGCGTTGCGATGCTGTGCAGCTTCGATCCGGGCACGCAGCAGGTCGCGCTGGTCAGGGTTGCTCATCGGTTGGTTCCTCGGCGTGGGGGGAGGTGGAATCTTCGGGGTCGCGGTCGTCGAGCATTGCCAGCAAGGGATTGCGGGCCAGCCACAGGGCAAGCGCACCGATCGCCGCAGCGATCACGCCCTTGTGCCGCGCGGCCGCTTCGGACACCTGCTCCAGCACGTCGACTGCGCCATCGGTCGCCCGGTCAATCGCCCGGGCGGGGATGCTGCGTTCGGCGAGAGCGGCTTTGACTCGGGCGATATCGCTGTCGAGCAAGCAGCGGGCCGCGTCGCGCAGCGCCTTGTCTTCGGCCAGGCGGACAGGGTCGCTCATTCCGTGTCCTTCCCGAACGCCCGCGAAATCGCGCTCAGGCGCTTGCCCCCGGCGAAGGCAAACAGCGCCGCGAGAACGAGCAGCCCGAGCGTGACCGCAGCGGTCGCACCGAACGGGGTGAGAATGGGGGCAAGCGCAAACACCAGCCCCACCACCAGCGCAATCAGGGCCAGGTGGAGAAACGCGAGCGCGCCGAGCAGGAAGACGGCACCTGCCTTGCCCTGCGCCGAGGCAAAGGAAAGGCGGGTCTTCTGGAAGGCAATTTCAGCCGCCAGATAGGTTTGCCCATCTTCGATGAGCGACGAGAGGTCATCCACCAGCGAGGCAGCGGGAACCTCGTCCCCGCCGGCTGCATCCGGCGAATTCTCTTCGGTCTTCGGCCCTTGCTCGGTCACGCCAGCGGCTTGCCCGCCGGATTATTCGCTGCGACCGCCGCGCAGCACGCGGGCGATCAGGAAACCGGCAACTGCCGCCAGACCCACGGCGAGACCCGGGCTCTTGCGGACGAATTCGCGCGCGTCTTCACCGATTTCCTCGACGCTCTTGTTGTCGAGCTTGGCCGAAGCTTCGTGCAGGCCGCGCGAGGCCTTGCGGGCGTAGTCGCCATACTGGGTGCCGAATTTCTCGTCGATCTGGGCGGCGTTGTCCGCCACGATGTTGCCGAGCGAGGACAGCGCATCGCTGGCCTTGGCCTTGCCTTCGACAGCCAGTTCGCCGGCCTTGCCCTTGGCCTGTTCGCCATAGGCCTTGGCATCGGCAACCCAGTCCTGACTGCGGTCCTTGGCTTGCGAGCGCATGGCCACTGCCTTGCCGGCGGCTTCGGCCTTGAGCGCGGCGGCGCCGGCCTTCGCCTCTTCGAGAGCGGCGTTGAAGCGCGACTTGGCTTCAGCCTTGTTGTCAGCCGGGGCGGCTGCAGCGGCCTTGGCAGCAGCAGGCTTGCGCGCGGCGGGTTTCTTCTTGGCAGGGGTCTTGCTGGTCTCGGCCATGTTGCGCTCCATCGTTACCGCCGGGGGAGGCGGGAAGTTCTTGTTTGTGCATGTGCAGCACTCGTGCATTCAATGCAACTTGCACCGTGTGGTTCCGGCGCATAGAGCGCGAGCACATTCACGCCTTCCGATATGGGGGTGTGTTAGGCAATTGCAACACCCGCATGTTCGAACCAGCACAGCCGGAGCCTTCATCATGACTGCCATCATCGACATTCACGGACGCGAAATCCTCGACAGCCGGGGCAACCCGACGGTCGAAGTGGACGTGCTGCTGGAATATGGCAGCTTTGGCCGCGCGGCAGTGCCGTCCGGTGCCTCGACCGGGGCGCACGAAGCTGTCGAGCTGCGCGACGGGGACAAGTCCCGCTATCTCGGCAAGGGTGTGACCAAGGCGGTGGCAGCGGTCAACGGCGAGTTGGCGGATGCGCTGCTGGGCCTCGATGCCGAAGACCAGCGCGACATCGACAACACCATGATCGCGCTTGACGGTACGCCGAACAAGGGCCGGCTCGGGGCCAACGCCATCCTCGGCATCTCGATGGCGGTGGCCAAGGCAGCCGCGAATGCGCGCGGCCTGCCGCTCTACAGCTACATTGGCGGGGTGTCCGCCCATGTCCTGCCGGTGCCGATGATGAACATCATCAATGGCGGCGAACATGCTGACAACCCGATCGATATCCAGGAATTCATGATCATGCCGGTGGGCGCCGACAGCCTTGCCGAAGCGGTGCGGTGGGGCGCCGAGGTGTTCCACACCCTGAAGAAGGGCCTGTCAGAGAAGGGGCTCGCGACTGCCGTGGGCGACGAAGGCGGCTTTGCCCCGAACCTTGCCAGCACCCGCGACGCGCTCGATTTCATCATGCGTTCGGTCGAGCAGGCCGGGTTCAAGCCCGGCAGCGATATCGTGCTGGCGCTCGACTGTGCCTCGACCGAGTTCTTTGCCGATGGCCGTTATGATCTTGCCGGCGAACAGATTTCGCTGAGCCCCGAGGAAATGGCCCGCTACCTTGCTGACCTGTGCAACGATTATCCGATCCGCTCGATCGAGGACGGAATGAGCGAAGACGATTTCGAAGGCTGGAAGGCGCTGACCGACCTGGTCGGCAACAAGGTCCAACTGGTTGGCGATGACCTGTTCGTGACCAACCCGCGCCGTCTGGCGGACGGGATTTCGCGCGGCCTCGCCAATTCGCTATTGGTCAAGGTCAACCAGATCGGCACGCTGAGCGAGACACTGGAAGCGGTCGATATGGCCCACCGCGCCGGCTACACTGCGGTGATGAGCCACCGTTCGGGCGAAACCGAGGACGCGACCATTGCCGACCTCGCGGTCGCGACCAACTGCGGCCAGATCAAGACCGGCTCGCTCGCCCGCTCCGACCGGCTTGCGAAGTACAACCAGCTGATCCGGATCGAGGAAGAGCTCGGCGCCAGTGCCCGGTTCGCCGGGGCAGGCTGCTTCGGCCGCTAGGAACCAGCCGCCCGATTCTTCGGGTGGATCCAGTACTGCCACACGCCCCAGGCGTTGATCAGCAGCAGCACCGCGTTCATCGCCACGATGGGCGCGGCGCCATCGCGCAGGCCGGTGACGATCCACAGCAGCGAAACCGCACAGAACAGCACGAAACCCCAACCGGTCGCGCGACGCCCCAGGTCGAACGCGATCAGTGCCGCAGCGGTGATCGCGCCGAGCGCTGTTATCCATTCTGCCGGTCCATTCATGATTGCTCCAGCGTCTGGCTCGCCATAAGGTTCCGGGCAGGGAGAGACACGGCATGGGGCAATTCCCGGCACATCCGGACGAGATCACAGCAGATTGGTGGGAATGCGTGCTGGGGCGGGTACCGGTCGCATGGCAATGGGAACCGATCGGGACCGGCCAAGTGGGCGACAGCGTACGTTTCCATCTCGAGTTCGAAAGTGGCCCGGAAACCCTCGCCGGCAAGTTTGCCGCAGCCGACCCGACCAGCCGGGGCACCGCGGCGATGCTGGGGCTCTACACCAAGGAAGTGCGCTTCTACCGCGAAATCGCGCCGCACCTGCCAGTCCGCACCCCGCGTACGCTTGCTGCCGAAGTCGCGGGCGATGGCGCCAGTTTCGTACTGTTGTTCGAGGACCTCGGCCCGGCACGGGGCGGGAACCAGCTGGCAGGATGTACGCTCGCCGATGCGCGGGAAGGGGTGAAGCAGGCCGCCGCGCTGCATGCGCCAAGCTGGGAAAACGCCGCGATGCTCGACCTCGACTGGTTGCAGCCGAGCGAACAGGCCGCAGCGCAGGTCAAGGCGCTTTACCCGCAGGCGCAGGCGGTGTTCCGCGAGCGCTATTCCGATGTGCTGGAGCCCGGGTTCATGGCCCTGTGCGAAGAGCTGGCGGAAGTGACCGCTTCACGTGACCGGCCGCTTGAGAAAGTGAGCCTGGTCCACGGTGATTTCCGGCTCGACAACATGCTGTTCGATGTGAAGGGCGGGGCGGAACCCATCGCCGTGCTCGACTGGCAGACGCTGACGATCGGCAACGGGCTCACCGACATCGGCTATTTTCTCGGCTGCGGGATTGGCGACGATCTGCGCCGCGCGCACGAGCGGGAACTGCTCCAGCTCTATTGCGCAGAAATGACTGCGGGCGGAGTCCCGCTGACTGTCGAGGAGATCTGGCGCGACTACGTAATCGGCGCGCTCCACGGGGTGTCTACCGCCGTGTTCAGCGCTGCCTATGTCGTCCGGACAGAGCGGGGCGATGCAAATTTCCTGTCGATGGCGCGCGGCGCCTGCGCGCTGTGCCTCGAGCACGGCAGCCTTGACCTGTTGAAGGAGGGATGACGTCATGGCGTTGAGCCGAGGGGATGACTACCCGGTCCACCAGACCCCCGATCCGATTGCCTATTCGGGCACGGACCGGAATTTCTACGATCGGTACTTCTTCAACGGCTACGCGCCTGATGGCACCGGTTTCTTTGCGGTCGCCTTCGGGGTCTACCCCCATCTCGACGTGGCGGACGCGCATTTCTGCGTCATCCGCGACGGGGTGCAGCATTGCCTCCACGCCAGCCGCAAGCTGGGAATGGAGCGGATGGAGCTGGCTTGCGGGCCGGTGCGCATCGAGATCGTCGAGCCGCTCCAGTGCCTTCGTGTAATCGTGGAAGGGGAGGGGATCGCGGTCGATCTGACCTTTACTGGCCGCGCTTTCCCGATCGAGGAACCCCGCTTCACCTGGCGGGTCGGGCCGCGCACGGTGATGGACTACACCCGCCTGACGCAGAACGGGCATTACGAGGGGTGGATCGAGGTCGATGGCAAGCGGGCGGTGCTGGCGCAGGGCACAATGGGCACGCGTGACCGAAGCTGGGGCGTGCGACCCGTAGGTGCGTCGGACCCTCAGTTCGGGGGCGGGGTGCCGCAGTTCTTCTGGCAGTGGACCCCGGTCAATCTGCCGACGCGCAGCCTGTTCTTCCACCTCAACGCCCATGCCGACGGCACCCCGTGGAACACGCGCGGCGTGGTTGCGCCTGACGGTAATGGTCCGGAAGCGTTCACTGAAGTGCATGAGCCATGCATGGATGCGCCGCTTACTCCGGGCACACGCTGGCCAGGCGGAGGGACGCTTCGCATCGGCGACGAGCAGTTCCGGTTCGAGCCGGTCAGCCGGTTCCAGATGCGCGGCCTTGGCTATACCTCGCCGAAATGGGGCCACGGACTCGACCATGGCACCCTGGAGGTCGAGCGCGAGGATATCGCGCTCGATACGATCGACCCGGCGCGCCCCGACAACCTTCACGTCCAGATGCTGTGCAAGGTCAGCGGACCTGCAGGTGAGCAAGGGATGGGCGTGTTCGAACAACTCGCCATTGGCGACTATGCGCCGCTTGGCCTGACGGGGCTGGCCGACCCCGCCTGAGCGTCAGCCGAAGCGCTGTTGCAGTTAGTAGAGTGCCAGGGCCGCCT